>JAGBTH010000124.1 GCA_017631385.1 Kiritimatiellia bacterium | reverse complement strand
TTGGGGTGAATATGGTATTGGATTTTCCAGAGCTGAAACGAAAGGCGGAAGTAAGCTGAAAAGGTCGAGAAGTGCGGCCCCTCAGGCTCAATCCGCGATGGAGTGTGACGCTTCTGTGGTGTGTGAACCTATGGCTTGTCATTCTCCTTTGAGTTTGGAAAATGGAGATGCGAAATCTGATGGTGTCAGGAAGGATTTCGCCGATACGGCATACTGGAACGCCGCGCTTGAAGCGACAGGTACTCAGGGCGTTTATCGTGTTAAATTTAAGATGCCTGAAGATATTACGACATGGAATATAAAGGTGTGGTCGATCGGAATCGACGGGCGTGTCGCCGAAGTTGCGACCGAACTTATCACGAAAAAAGATCTGATGCTTAGAATGATAACGCCGCGATTCTTTACCGAAAAGGATGAGGTTGTTATCTCGGCTAATCTTCATAATTACAGCGATAAAGCGCGACAAGTAACCGCCTCAATCGATTTGAAGGGCGTTGAAATCAAAGGCGATACAAGTTCAAAGACAGTTTCCATTAATGCCGGAGGCGAGGCGCGGGTAGATTGGCGTATTAAGGTTCTTTCTTCCGGTAAACTCACTGCGCGCATGCGCGTCGAGGACGGAGAACTTTCAGATGGCGTAGAGAAGAGTTTTGATGTTGTCTCACATGCTGTCGAAAAGACGGAGAGCTTCTTTAAGAAAGTATCTCTTGACGAGAAGATAGATTGTAAGATTTATGAGGGCGAAGAGGCGCTTAAGATATATAAGAAGCTCGGCTTTAAACTTCCTAAAGATGGCGAGGCTGAAAATCTGCGCGCCGTTGTTGAAGTTTCTGATACTCTCGCCGGAGCGATCGACAAGTCGCTCGATTATCTTAAGTATTACGAATATGAATGTAACGAGCAGACGATGAACCGCTTTGTTCCGGCGGCGGTGGCTCGAGGCGTCCTTACGGCGAGAGGTTTCGGCGAGAGGCTTAAAGATGTTGATGCGCTCACAGAAAAGAGCCTTAAGCAACTTTTCGAGCATCAGAATTCGGACGGCGGCTGGGGGTGGTTCTGGGGATCTTATGAGCGATCTTACGAGCACATGACCGCGACAATCGTACGAGGACTCGCGGAAGCTGAGCGTCACGGCGTTAAAGTCCCCGGTGGAGTCATTGAAAGAGGCGTAAAGTGGCTTAAGACGTGCCAGAAGGAGTCGCTGAAAGTTATGGACCGCCCATGGGCGAATGATGTTTTTACGGCGTATGCGATATTGCTCGCGAGCGATGGTAAGGCCGATGAAACGATGAAAGAGATGTTGCGCCGCGCATACGATACGAGGCTCGATCTCCCGATTTATGCCCAGGCGATTTTAGGTCTCGCATTTGATTTAACTAATGAAGTCGAAAAACGCGATACGATAGTGCGGAATTTGAAGCAGTATCTCAAAGTTGATTCCGAGAACGCTACCGCGTATCTGGAGCTTGGCAATCACGGTTATTGGTGGTGCTGGTACGGCAGCGATTTCGAAGCTCAGGCGACGGCGCTTAAACTTTTCCTCAAATCGGAGCCAGCGAGCGACGCGACGCGCGGCCTTGCGCTTTATCTCTATAATAACCGCATTTCCAGGAAATATTGGACTTCTACGCGTGATACGGGCCTTGCGATTGAGGCTCTTGCTGAATATTGCCGTAAGGTGGAGAAGAAGACGGATAAGTATGTCAGCGCGTATCTAACTTACCTTACGTACGAGGAGCCTATAAAGGCGGCCGGGCTTGAGCTGAAGGTAAATCGTACGATTTCGCGCGTAAGTGAGGTTGTTGAGGATTCGACAGGGCGCGGCGCTTCAGGCCAGTCGCTCGCTCAAAAGCGCACGAAAGAAGTCTTAACTACGCTTAAAGATGGTGATATCGCGAAGGCGGGGGAAACGCTTGAGATACGGGTCGATTTAGATTCTAAGAATGATTACGAGTATATTCTTATCGAAGACAAGAAGGGCGCGGGCTTTGAGCCGCTGGATGGAATGAGCGGTTGGAAAAATCTCGGCGGCGGTTGGGCGTATGTCGAGAACCGCGAGAAGAAGACGGCGATCTTCCTTAGAGAAATCTCACGCGGCGCCCATTCTTTCACCTATCGCGTAAGAGTTGAGACGCCTGGCGTTATACACGTTTTGCCCGCGAAAGTCGAGGCTATGTACGCGCCTCGTCTTCGCGGCAACTCCGACGAAATTCGCATAAATGTTAGTGTAAATTTGCCATAAACTCTTTTAGCTGAAGATATTTACATATATGCGCTAAAAAATGATATAATATATTGAAGTATGTATTTAACATATAAGGAGAGTAAAATATGAAGAAAATGCTAATATTAGCGATTTTTGCTACGGTAGGATCGCTTTTTGCGCGTGAACCTAAAACATATATATGGCCCGAGGGTAAGATGCCGTATTCTGATCAGACTCATCTTAAAGCTGTTATGACTGATGTGTCTTCGAAGAAGGATTTTAATCCAGATGAGTGGCGTATTCCATATATTGAGTGGTGTGATGCTCCGAAGGCTGAAAATAAGACTGATGTTTGTATGATTCTTATTTCGGGCGGTGGTTATGGCTGTTGTTGTGATGTTGGGATGATTAAAGATTGGGAGAAGAAGTTAGCTGATTTAGGCGTTACTTGTGTAAACTTTGTGTATCGTACTCCTCGCCCGAAAGGATTGCCGATTTGGCAATGCGCTTGGGCTGATGGTCAGCGAGCCGTGAGGATGGTGCGCGCCGAGGCAGCGAAGCGTGGGTTTAACCCTAATAAAATCGGCGTTATGTCGATGTCTGCCGGCTCACATCTCGCGACATTATTAGCGACGAGCTCAATGACGGCGGCGTATGAGCCTATTGATGATCTTGATAAGGAGCCTTGTAATATCAATTTCGCTTGTCCCTTCGCTATTGCGTATGCGATGACTGATGGAGTTGGCTGTCCTAATACGCGCGATGGTGACGCTGTTGATGTAAAGCTTGATGAAGTTTTCAAGTTTGATGAGAAGACTTGTCCTATGTGCATGATGCATGGTGGTAATGATATTTTTTCGCCCGCGGCGTCGACCTTCGTTTATCGTGAATTGCGTAAGCGTAAAATCCCAGCTGAAGTTCATCTTTACCCAGATAAGGGGCATGGCGCATTTGGATTTGATCGCGCTGTAGAGTTTATGCGTCAGATGGAGATTTTAGGGCCTCTCGGTAAGGAAGAGAAGTTGAAGGAGCGTTATGCCAGCGATGAAGCTCGCGGTGAACACATAAAGGCGGCTATTTGGCCAAAGGGTAAGATGCCTAATCGTCAGGAAAAGCAGTGCGAACCGTATCTTGAGTGGCATTTACCAAAAGTACTTAAGACTAAAGCGATTCAGGTTATTTGGTCAGGCGGCGGATATTATGAAAATGTTCCCGATGGATTTGAGGTCGCTCCTTTTAGACGTTATCTCAATGAACGCGGTATGGCGGTAGTAACCGTTAAGTATCGTGTTCCGCGTCCTGCCGCGCCTTTAGCGAAGCATACAACAGCCTGGCAGGATATTCAGCGCGCTATCAGAATCGTTAGAAGCGAAGCTGAGTCGCGCGGGCTCGATCCTAATCGTATTGGTATTATGGGCTCTTCAGCAGGTGGGCATTTAACGCTTATGGGCGCGACCAGCTCTAAGCGCCGTGCTTATTGGCCGATTGATAATATTGATAAGCTTCCATGTAATGTTCAGTGGGCTGTTGCGATTTATCCCGCGTATTCGCTTACAGACGGTGTCAATCGCGTTAATGCGAATGGTGGTAATTTAGATTCTGATAGGCTCGTTCCTGAGTTTTCGTTTGACCTTGCGACTCCTCCGATTATCTTCCTTCACGGAGATGCGGACGAGTGGTCAGCGATGAACTCAGTAAAGGCGTGGGAACAGCTTAGACGTATGGGGATTCAGGGCGAAGTTCATACGCTCGCTAAAAGGGGACATTGCTTCCAATCGCGCGCAGTTCCAGGTACGGGTAGCTACACCTGGATGGATCGTATTTGGGAGTTTATGACGGCTAAGGGCTTTAATAAATAATAAATGAGCCCTCTATTTTGACAACTGAAGCACTATTTGATAAAATATCGCAAATTTTTGCAAAATAGTAAAAGGATTTGAGATGAAAGAAATTACTGGAGATTTGATTGCCAGCGGGAGTAAAATCGCTCTCGTAGTCAGTCGCTTTAATAGTTTTTTAACTGAACAGCTCGTTAAGGGCGCCGTTGACGCTTTTGTACGTATGGGCGGTAAGGAGTCTGATCTTACTTTAGTTCGCGTACCTGGCGCATACGAAATCCCGATTGTTGCTGATAAGTTAGCTAAAAGTGGCGTTGACGCGGTAGTTTGCCTTGGCGCGGTAGTTCAAGGCGCGACGACTCATGCGCAGCTTATTAATACTGCTACGGCTGAGGCTTTCAGTAAGATTTCGCTTAAAACGGGTGTTCCTGTTTTAGATGGCGTAGTTTCGGCTGAGAATCTCGAGCAGGCTGTTGAGCGCTGCGGCACCAAGCAGGGTAATAAGGGTTTCTCGGTTATGCAAGCTGCTATCGAGATGGTTAACGTTCTTAAGAATATTTAAGTTTAATAATTTAATTTACAACATTCTAAATTAATACAAAGAAAGAGAGAAAGAAAGTGGCTAAAGAAGTAAAAAAAGTTGCGTTCCTCACAGCTGGTGGTCTCGCTCCGTGTCTCAGCTCATCGATTGGTTTTCTTATCGATGAATATAATAAGAAGAACCCCAATGTCGAGATGATCGGCTATGTCAATGGTTATATGGGCCTTCTTAAGGGTGAGTCGATCCCTGTAACAGACGAAGTTCGTAAGAATGCTCTTATTCTTACCCGTCATGGTGGCTCCCCGATCGGTAACAGCCGCGTTAAGCTCACTAACGTTAAGGATTGCGTTAAGCGCGGTCTCGTAGCTGAAGGTCAGGATCCTCTTAAGGTAGCTGCTGATCAGCTCGTTAAGGATGGTGTTGATGTTCTTCACACGATTGGCGGTGACGATACGAATACAACGGCTGCTGACCTCGCGGCATATCTCGCTACCAATAATTATCCTCTTATCGTTGTTGGTCTTCCTAAGACGATTGATAACGACGTATTCCCCATTAAGCAGTCCCTCGGCGCTTGGACAGCTGCTGAAGAGGGCGCTAAGTTCTTTATGAACGTCGTTAAGGAGAATAGCGCTAATCCTCGCGCTTTGACGATTCATGAAGTTATGGGTCGTAACTGCGGCTGGCTTACTTACAAGACGGCTCAGTACTATCGTAAGATGCTTAACCGCACGAAGTTCCTCCCTGAATTTAATCTTACGCTCGGTCGTCAGGATGTTCACGCTGTTTATGTTCCTGAGTCTCGCATTGATTTCGAGGCTGAGGCTGAGCGTCTTAATAAGATTATGGACGAATTCGATAGCGTTAATATCTTCGTCTCTGAGGGTGCTGGTGTAGCCGACATCATTAAGGAGATGGAGAAACGCGGCGAAGTCGTTCCTCGTGATGCGTTCGGTCATCCGCGTCTCGATAAGGTTAATGTCGGTCAGTACGTCGGTAAGCGCTTTGGTGAGCTTCTTAAGGCTGAGAAGGTCCAGGTCTTTAAGTCTGGCTATTTCGCTCGTGCAGCCGCTCCTAACAAGAAGGATTTGAAGCTTATCGAGAAGTGCGCCCGTAAGGCTGTTGAATGTGCTCTTAACGGTGAGAGCGGTGTAGTTGGTCCCGACGAGGACGCGGCAGCCGTCATTCGCGCGTGCGAATTCCCACGCATTAAGGGTGGTAAGCCATTCAACGTTCGTAAGGGTTCGTTCCGCAAGATTCTTAAGGAAATTGGCCAGCCTAATCCGCGCAAGAAACGCTCTGCTAAGTAAGTAACTGATGGCCGAAGAAATAATAAAGGGTGTTGTAATAGAGCTTGATTTCGCTGTTATAAATGGCGCGGAGCTACTTTACAACACCACTGAGAAAGTTCTTAAGGATAATGATATTGCCTTCAACTCTAGGGTTGAAGCGCAATATCTTGCAGGTAACAATTGTCAGTTTGCGTTAACGAAATACTTTGGCGATATTAAGACGAAGAAGACTCCTCAGAAGGCTGCGAAAGATATTAATGAAGCCTTTGTAAGCGCTTTAACGTCGGCTGTTCCAAACGCTGTTACAGCGTCGTTTTTAGCCTTTATTAAAGCTCTTTCATCTAAAGGGGTTAAGGTCGTTATTGCTACTCGAGCGAATATTGAATTAGTTAAGAGCGCTTTCGAGAGTGTTCTTGGTGAAAATGTTTCGCTTTATCATGAGACTTCTCAGATATACGGTAGCGCTAAGGCTGATGCGTGGCGCAGAGCTTGTGCTTCTGGTGATTTGCGCAGTAATATGAGTGTTGCTATCGCCGGTAGCGGGTACAGCGTTAAGGGCGCTTTGTTAGCTGGCTTGGGAGTTCTTGCTGTTGTTAATGATCGAGTCGCGTATCAAGATTTTGGCGGTGCTAACGATGTTGTTAAAACGATTAACTCTAAGTTGGCTGATAAGGTGTTGTCGATATTGAAAGTTTCGTAAGATGACAGGAATAGAAAGACTTCACGAAATTATGACCCGTTTGCGTGATCCGCAGACGGGTTGTCCTTGGGATAGAGAACAGACTTTAGAGTCGCTTAAGCCGTGCGTTCTTGAAGAGACGTATGAGCTTTTATCGGCTATGGATAAACCAGAGGATAAGGCCAATCATATAGAAGAGTTAGGCGATGTGCTTCTTCAGGTAATGTTCCAAAGCGTAATGGCTGAAGAAGAAGGGCGCTTTACTTTCGATGATGTAGCTAATGGTGTATCTGATAAGCTCGTTCATCGCCATCCTCATGTTTTCGGCAATGTTGATGCTAAAGATTCGGCTACTGTCCTTAAAAATTGGGAGCGCTTAAAACAATTAGAGCATAAAAAAGAAGCTCGTCATAGCGCGTTAGACGGCGTTCCTGCGGCATTACCCGCATTATTAAAGGCTCAGCGCACTCAAGAAAAAGCCTCGCGTGTAGGCTTTGATTGGAAGGATGCCGCGGGGCCAATGGAGAAGATAGCTGAAGAGCTTAATGAATTAAAGGCCGAAGTCGAAGTTCGTGCGAGTAAAAAGCCTATAGATTCAACTCGCGTTAAGGAAGAGCTCGGTGATCTTCTTTTTGCGGTTTGCAATTTAGCTCGTCATTTAGGTGTTGATGCTGAAAGCGCGCTTGAACTTACGAATGCTAAGTTTTCGCGTCGTTTTAGAAGTGTCGAAGCTGGTGCTAAAGAAGTCGGTCGCGATTTAAAGGAAATGACGCTTGAAGAAATGGATGAACTTTGGGAGAAAGCTAAAGAAGGTGAAGCTTGAGGTTTTAAATCCCCATGGTTTTTGCGCTGGAGTAAAATCCGCACTAGATAAAGCTCGCCGTCTTATTAAAAGCGGCGAGCGTGTTTATTGTCTTCATGAGATTGTTCACAACGAACTTGTTGTAGCCGAATTAAAATCTCAAGGTTTTATATTTGTTGAAGATATAAATGAAATTCCTGATGGATCTAAAGTTCTTTTTTCGGCTCATGGTGTTAGCCCAGATATTCGCGCGACAGCTGAAGCTAAAAATTTAAAGATTGAAGACGCTACCTGCCCATTCGTCGCTCGTGTTCATAAAGCAGCTGCTGATTTTCATAAACGCGGCTTATTAGTTATTGTTGTTGGTAAGTCGTCCCATGCCGAGGTTAAGGGGATTATTGGTGAAGCTCCTGGCGCACAAGTTATATCATCGATTGAAGATATTGAGAGATTAAAACTTTTATTCGATAAGGGCTTAAAAGTAGGAGTAGTCAGCCAGACGACTATGAATGCTGATGATGTAGCTGAGATAGTTTCGGCTTTATCGCGGTATTTTATAGTAGAGAGTGTCGCTGAAGTTTGTAATGCGACTAAAGATCGTCAAGACGCTGTAAAAGCCTTTAAAGGTGATGCCCTGTTGGTTTTAGGTAGTGTTACTTCGTCTAATACGAGAAGACTTTGTGAAGTAGCGAGCTCGAAAACTTTTCGTGCAGGTAATATAGACGAAGTAAAAGCCATTGATTTTAGCAATATAAATCATTTAGGTGTCACTAGCGGAGCATCCACACCTGAAGAATTTTTTGAGTCAACATTAGAACTTTTACTTAAGATTTAATGTTGTAGCTTCAACCCAAAGGCGAGAGAGGATATCAGGACTGACGCGCTCTATAGTCTTTATCTCTTGGGCGAAGAGTGAGATTCTATATTCCTCCAAGAGCCAGCGATATTCGGCTAATTTAGCGCGATTGGCGATTTTAGCGTCTTTATTAGTTATTAAGTCGCGATATTGCTTCCAGTATGGCTCAAATCGCGCGATTTTAGATCTGTCGCGCGTCTTATCGACTCTCGCGCGTTCTATGCGCTTTTCGAGGGCTTTAAAATATCTTGGATAAAGCTTTAATTTATCATACGGAATTGTCGCGACAAATCCGCGGTAAATTAGCCAAGCTAATTGAGTGTTGATATCAAGCGTAATATCTTCGGGTAAATCGGCCGCGTCCGCGAGAGAAGTGACGCGTCCTGCTTCTTCAAAAATCTGAGTAACGAGTTTAGCGAGGCTAGCATACGCTTCATTTACTGCTCCGCGCTTAGTTTTAACGCGCTCTGAGAAACTCTCGGCATTAAGAATTTTCGGCAGATCGTCAACCGCTGCGATTCTGATAGCCTTCATAAATATATCGTCCGAGAGTTTTGCCGCGTCGTAATTAAGCGACTTATAATAGAGTGCACCTTGGAACGAAAGGCTTTTAGAGCTAAAGGTTCTTTTGGCGAATTTAGAGAGTTCCAGTTGGAGCAATCTCGCTACACCCTTAGTGTGTTCACTATTAGCTGTTGCCTCAGTTTTAAATAGTCTAATCGTTACGCCATCGCCTTCATCAAAAAGGGCCTTAAATAGTTTTACGCCCCAGCCTGAATCCGCCGCGTTTTGAGAATTTGTAATTTCGCCAAAATCCCATGATGTATACTTTTTAGTGGCGTTATTTATAGATCCAGCGTTTTTACCTACTCCAGCTTTTTCAAGAGCTTCGCGTAAATTGCGTGAGGAGGCGATAATCTTTTTAGTTTCATTATCGCGTATTCTAAATCGTACGATGAGGTGATCAGGAATTTTAATTCCGTCCATAATCTCAACTGGAATTCTCACTCCAAGTCTCGTATAAATAACGCGGCGAATCGCGTCTTTAAGAGGCTCGTCAGCAGGCTTTAGCATTGGTAAGATGAGCGAGAGCGTCTCGTTAATTCCAGGGAGCGAGCGTCTTAAGGTACTAGGTAGACTATTGAGTATTGTCGCTACTTTTTCGCCTAACGCGCCAGGCACTAGCCAATCTGATCTCCAGAGCGTAAGCGCGGCAGCGTCAGACTTCATCGCTGTACATGTTATTCCGTCTCGTTCGGGATCGTCGGGAGTATGGTGATATTCGAGTTTAAGTCTCGCTCCTCCAATAGAAATCGTCTCTGGGTAATCGCCGTCATCTGACTTTATATTCCCTAACCATTCGTCGCGATTTAGGCGAAACAGCTTTAATTCTCTTTGGCTCGCGCCATGAAGCCACCTTTTTAGTTCGTGAGTAGAGACGATATAATCAGGAATTACCCTATCGAAATGCGCGGCAATTTTTTCGGTATCGAATAGTTCTCGGTTACGACGCTGTTCGGAGAGTTTTTCAAGTTCTTTAAGAAGAGCGATATTATCCCATACGACAGAAGGGGGATTTTGGATTTCGCCTAAAACGAGCGCGTGAAGAATAAAGAGTTTACGCGAGAGTATGGGATCAATGCGACTAAAATCCCTTCGCCTACCATCGACAATTACGAGACCATAAAGCGTTACTCGCTCTTTAGCTCTTACGAAGCCGTTTTTAAGATCCCATTCGGGCGCATAATAACTGCGTCTTACCATTTCGCCCGCGGCAGGTTCTATCCAAGAAGGATCGATTTTAGCGACTTCACGTGCGAAAAGGCGTGAGGTGTCGACTAATTCACCCGCCATTATCCATTCGGATGGAGCGTTTTTAACCTGAATCTTAGGTTTATCGCGGCGATTATCGTAATTAGGCTTTTTAGGCTTAAAGTTTTTCGCCAAAACTGATGAGGGATGAATCTGAAAGCGAATACCATGAGCGCCTTTAAATTCATTGGTCTCGGGGTCGAACTTACCGATTTTACCTAAGAGTGAAGGTAAGAGCGCTCGATGGAATTGGTCAACACCACCATTATCATTTACGGTATCGAGCTTTAGTTTCGCGGCGAGCGAATTAAGTCGCGATACGAGTTCGCGCCATTCGCGCATTTTAGGATATGATAGATAAGATGAAGTTGCGAGTTTTCGTAGTTGCGTCGCGCTTAAGGTAGTAGCCTTATTATCCCACCATTTCCAAAGTTCGAGCGTACCTAAAAAGTCAGAGCCTTGGACGCGCCATTTAGCGTGCTCTCTATCAGCTTTTTCTTGTTCATCCAGAGGGCGCTTCTTAGGATTGTCGCAACTCATCGCGGCGACAACCGGTAAAACTGATGGTAATGTAGCTAAATCTGACGCGGCGATGAGCATTCTCGCTAAGCGCGGCTCGAGCGGAATTCGCGCGAGGCGGCGGCCTATTTTACTAAGGCGTACTTCGTCGCTCCTTTCATCGCGATATATGGCGCCTAATTCTAAAAGTTCTCTTAAGCCTTCGCGTATCATCGTAGGCTTAGGAGGATCAATAAAGGGGAATGTATCAATCGCGCCTAATTTTAGCTCCAGCATCGTAAGAATTACTCCAGCGAGTGAAGAGCGCAAAATTTCAGGCGGAGTAAATTCTTCGCGCGTGTTAAAATCTTCTTCAGAATAAAGGCGTACGCATTTACCTGGCGCGATTCGTCCGCATCGACCAGCGCGCTGACGCGCTGATGCGCGCGAGATGGGCTCAATCTGGAGGCGCTGGACGCGCGTTCGGTGAATATAGCGCGAGATGCGCGCGAGACCCGAGTCAATAACCGCTTTAATACCGGGAATCGTAAGCGAAGTCTCGGCGACATTAGTAGCTAAGACAATTCTGCGCTTAGGGAGCGTTATGAAAGCTCTCTTTAATTCTCCAGGTGGTAGTGACGCATAAAGAGGAATAATCTCGCTTTTACCTAAAAAGACATCGCGTTTTAGCGCGTCAGCCGTCTCTCTAATATCGCGCTCACCCGGTAAGAATACGAGTATATCATCGTCAGATGGTAGATTTCGCGCAGCACGCGCAACATCGCGCGGCAAATCGCGATTATCTTCATCATCGCAAGGCTGATAAATAACTTCAACTGGATAAAGGCGCCCAGGTACGATTACAGCGGGCGCGTTAGAGAAGAATTTAGCGAACCTTTCAGTATCGAGAGTAGCTGAAGATATTATAACCTTTAAATCGCGGCGCTTTTCGGTAATGCGCTTAACGATACCTAAAAGAAAGTCGATATTAAGCGTTCGCTCGTGAGCTTCGTCAATAATGATGGTATCGTATGTTCTTAAAAGGGGATCAAAAAGTGTCTCTGTAAGAAGTACGCCGTCAGTCATAAACTTAATGCGCGTATCATCAGAGAGCTTTTTATCAAAGCGATGTTGATAGCCTACAATATTGCCAATTTCAGTTTTAAGTTCTTTAGCTACGCGCTCAGCTACTGTAGTCGCGGCGACACGGCGCGGCTGAGTACAGGCGATTTTTCGCCCGTTACTGCCGAGATTAAGTTCCATCGCCATTTTAGGTAATTGAGTCGTTTTACCCGAGCCAGTTTCACCGCAGACAATAATGACGTTATTCTTTTTAAGCGCGCCTAAAATTTCCTCACGGAACGTGCAAATCGGCAGTTCCTTAGGATAATTAAATTCAATATTCGCTTTATCGGCAGTCGTCATGTCGTTGTTATTATGCGATTTAAGCGAATGTCGTGCTTTTCGGTAGGGATGTCGTCAACTACTTGAAATGTATGAGCGACAGCGATTTTAGCTGAAAGAGGATTAGATTTAGCAAGTAGCCTATCGTACCAGCCGCCGCCATAACCGAGGCGCTTACCGTCTAAAGTGAAAGCTAGCCCAGGTATTATCCAAGCGTCAACTTCATTAGGATGGACTATATTAGGCTCTTTAGGCTCTAGAATATGCATCGGACCTTCTTTTAGAAATTCGCTAGATAGGCCCTTTACTTTAGCTAAGTCATAGCTCTTACCATTCCACATAGGAGCTACTATTGTAGCATTTCGCGCTAAGGAAGCTTTAATTAAATCATTTAGATCAATTTCGTCGGGAGAGGCGAAGTATACGGCTATCGTTTTAGCTTGAGCTATATCTTTATCAGTTAGTAACTTCTCGCAAATATTCTTAGATAGTGTATTTTTTTCAGTTGGTGAAAGGGCTTTTCTTAAGGAGCGCATCTTTTTACGTAATTGAGTTTTAGCATTCATTTTTGATTTGCGCTCAACTCGTAGCCATAAGCTAAGTAGATAAATACCATTTATAAGGAATAATAGCCACATTAAGAGTAAAGAAATCGCACCGTCTCCATTTATCCATGCTTTATACCACATTATAATTTCAATACTATTAACGATTATCCAAAGTATCCACTCTTCAATGGCGCGGCGAATAGTAAGAATCATCGCCGCGATCGAAAGAACATTGGTCGCTGCGTCACATAATGGGCTAGATCCGCCAAGCTTATTAAGAATAAGCCATACGGGTAATATAAAGCCTATAATCAATATCGAAAGAATAACGCGCTTTATAGTCGAAAGGCGAGTTCGCTTTATGCCTTCTTCAGGATCAGAGGAAGAATTTCTCAGCCAAAAATAGAGACCAGGGAACATCATTATAAAATAGTATAAGTTCAGCGCAAAGTCTCCATAGTATCCAGCGTTAAAAGCCATGTATGCATAAATTGGAGTATTTATGATGCCGAATAAAAAACAAGCGACCTTGCCCTTGCCCGCGAGAATGGTATACGCCATGCCAGTTATCGCGGCAGTTATCCCGATAGCATTATCGCCAAAGTATAAAGAGAAGCCGGAAATTGCGGAAATGCAAAATATAAGCCATGCAATTTCCTGCAAGCGCCAGCCCTTAAACTGTTCTATAAAAAGCTTTTTCATTTTAAGAGGAATTATATCAAATTTATTAAGATTATGGGCGATAGTAATTCATGTTCACAAATGCGTAGTTTTTAATGGTCAGGTAGCATTTTGATAGTGTAGAGATAAAAGGGCGCAAGGGTAAGAAAATCGGCGCAAAGAAAATAGGTAGTTTATGGTTTAAAAATGATAATTTAAAGAAAAGATATGAAATATATACTTTTTATATATTTAATAGATTTTTTTCGATTATTTTGATTTGCAGCTATAGAAAAAGTTGATAAAATTAGTTCGTAAAGAGAGATGTCATACATAACTACATATTGTGGAATTAATTAGGTAAAAGCGGGTTAAGATAACTCGCCTTAGTTGATTTTCATTATGTATGATTTCAAAATAAGGAATAATATTATGCGTAGCATAGTTCGAGGTATTGTCGCGGTAGTCGCGGCATGGTGTATGTTCGGAGTGGCGAATGCCGCGCCGACGATTGTAAGTCCTGCTGATTATTCGACTGTTTCGACAATGAGCGAAAAACTAAAGTCGATTATCCAAAGTGCGGATATGCTCAAGACTTCTACATTTGCGACGGCTGGTACAGTTACTCGTAAGATGTACAGCGACGAGTATTGTACTAACTCGCTGCCTGTTAAACTCGAGTGGACTGGTAATGCTGCATCGTATACTGTCAGTGTTTATCGTACGCGCGATGTTGAATCAGGTAATACGAAAGCGCTTTATAGCGTAACTACGAGTGAGAATTCTATTCTTTATTGGGATCCTGAAGTTGGCCGTAATTATACGTGGACAGTTGATGACGGATCTTCTGTTGCGGTTGGTCACTTTTACACCGAACGCGGCGTTCCGCGTATTATCTATGCTGACAAGAATGGCCCTGATGTTTCGGGTATGGACTGCTTAAATGGTCGCGATCTTGGCGGTTGGGCTACGACTGACGGTAAGGTAGTTAAGCAGAGCATGATTTACCGATCGGCTGAACTTGAGACCTGCTCTCCTACCAACTCAATTGGTATGCGAATTGAAATGCCTTACCTCGCTAATGTTCTTGGTATTAATCTCGATATTGACCTTAGAGCTACTAATGAGGTTCAAGATACATATTTGGATTATTCTCTTTATTATAGCGCTTGGAAAGATCTTGAGATTTCCAATATCAGCCCCGATATTCCGCGTTATAGCGCTCATTTAAATGCTCAGTCGTCATTCCCGTCATATAGTACAGCTATTATCCCCAATTCAACGAAAACTGAGAAGAAGCGCGCTAATATCTGGAAAGTTTTTGAGCAGTTTACGATTGAAGAGAATTATCCTATCATTTTCCACTGTGCTCACGGTAAGGATCGCGCAGGTACGGTAGGCTATATTCTTCTTAGCGTCTTAGGCGTCCCTGCAGAAAACGCCAAGCGTGACTTTGGTCTTTCTTGGCTTTATTATGTTTATGAGCCTATGATTGAAGGGTATGGTTATACTCCTATTGATGCTGCCGTAGCGAATTTCCCATCTTATGGTGGCGATACTCTAAAGGAGCAGTGTGAGAATTATCTTGTTGTCTGCGCGCGTGATGACGGCGTTTCGGAATCTGTAGCACGTGAGAAGATTGCTAAATTTAGATCTTTAATGCTTGAAGAGCCTGATGACAGAATACTTTCTTCGGCTAATGAGACTGTTACTTATACTTGGACGGGTAATGGTGGTGATAATAATTGGAATAATCCATTAAACTGGGATTCTGCTGAAGATTCATACGGTTATCCTAATGCTGATAATGCGGTAGCTTATATTAATGCTGAAAATTCTTCAATTAATCTTGGTGGCGCGACTTATAAGGTTAACCCCATATTTACAGAAAATGTAAATGAAGTTGTTTTTGCTAATGGTACGCTCGAAATTACAGCTGAGTCGTTCACACTCGGCGCGGCAGATACAACGATAATTTTTAATTCAGATGCTAAGGTCGTCTCTTCAGGCGAGTTGAAGCTTCTTGGTACATTAAAGGTTATTATTCCTGAAGGAGGGCGCGAAGAAGTTATTAGCGCGGCATCTCTCGCTAATGATACGACGTGCGAGTTTAATCTTGATTTGACCGATTTCTCTGCGGCGGGCGATGTTACAATCGCGAGCTTCGAGACTTCCTTTAGTGCAGGCGCTAATCTTGAATATGTCTTTACTGTAGCTGGTAATACGTTCGCTGATCGCGGCACAATTACAACGCCCGAATCTAAGGCGATAGTTTATTCTCAGGATAAAAAGACTGGTGTAATCGCGCTACCTAACGCTGTAACGGGTCTTGTTTACACTGGCGAGGAGCTCGTTGGTGTTTTAGCTGGCGAAGGCTATACGCTCGCTGGTGATTATAAGGCTACTAATGCTGGAACATATACTGCTCAAGTAGTATTGAAGGATGGTTATAGCTTTAAGGATGCTAGTGATGGTTCGGTAACTTGGACAATCGCTAAGGCGAATAACGAGTGGATTCAGAATCCTGAGATTTCGCTTAATGAATGGAATATTGGTGAAGTAGGTGGCGTTGTTACGCTTGGCGTTACTAAGTTCGGTACAGTTACGGCGACGATTTCGAAGAATGGTGGCGCAGCGGAGGTTTTTGAAGGCGTTCTCCCGACGACTAAGGGCGATTACGTAATTAATTATTTAGCTTCTAACGAGAGAACTGATAATTATAATGCAATTT
>JAGBTH010000123.1 GCA_017631385.1 Kiritimatiellia bacterium | reverse complement strand
GTTACCTGATGAAGCAAGTAGTTCAACTAATTGTGTTGTATGCCGCTGGACAATACCATTGCGATATGATGTTCCATTTAAAGAAAATGTTTCTTTTTCAGTTCGGGGAAGTTATAAACGGATTGTTAAAGTGGATGGAGTTAGACCATTTCATGATCGAGATGATTTTCTTGTGGAGGCAGGGTCATTGTCGTTTAATGTAAAGTTACTTGATGGTGTAAAAACGCCTGACGATTATAATGGTTGTATTGGTGAGAGATTTACAGCCCATCAGCGATTAAATTCTTATGAAGTCGAGACTAATGATGTTGTGGTCGCGATGATTACAGTTCGAGGCAGTAACGCATTCATCCCCGAAAACGCCTTTGTAAATGAGCAAGGCCGCGATCGAAATACGGTAATATATAAAAAATTATTTAGAGCTACGGGAGAATCTAAAACCCCAGATATCTCGTTTTCATATTATAGTCCGACTAAAAAGGATTTTAGCCGCGTTACAGCTAAGGGCGTACCTTTAAAATATATTACTTCTAAAGAACGTGAGACTAAGGCTGTCGTAATTGACGCGGCGAAAGGCGCGACTAAGACCGTGTTAAAGTTCGCGCCGCGCGAGAGTGCGCGTGAAATCGCTACAACTTCTAAAGGCGGTGATGAGCTTAAGATAACCGAGACTAATGGCGAGTGGGTTCGCGTTGATGATGGTATGCATGCGGGATGGGTTAAAAAGAAGGATTTAAAGTAATGAATAAAAGAATTTTTCTATCTCCCCCATTCGTTGATAAAGCTGAGCGCTCAGAGGTCGAGCTAGCGTTTGATTCGGGCTATATCGCGCCATGTGGACCTAAAGTAGATGCGTTTGAGCGCGCTCTAGCTAAATTATCAACCCGTAAATATGCAGTAGCTGTCTCAAGCGCTACAGCAGCGTTAGAGCTAATATTAACTCACCTAAAGGTTGATAAGTCGTGGATTGCGATTGTCCCGACTTTAACATTTATTGCTACAGTCTCAAGCGCATGTCGTTTAGGCGCTGAGCCGTGGTTCGTTGATAGCGATTCGTCTGGTAATATTGATTTAGCTCTTCTCGAAAAGGCTCTTTCAGATGCCGCGAAGACAGGGCGCAAAATTCTCTTTATCGCCGTAGATTTGTATGGGCGTTGCAATAATTATGATAAGATTGCGAAACTATGCCGAAAGTATAAGGCTAAGTTTGTATGTGATAGCGCCGAAGCTGTCGGCGCGACATATAATGGTCGATCGTCCGGTAGTTCAGGTTTAGCCTCGGTATACTCATTTAACGGCAATAAGCTTATTACAACTTCTGGCGGCGGCGCGATCTTAACGGATGATAAAAAGTTAGCTGATCACGTTAAAAAGCTTTCGCAGCAAAGTCGCGAGAATGTGCTTTGGTATGAGCATAAAGAGATAGGCTATAATTTCAGAATGAGTAATCTTCTCGCGGCGCTTGGTCTAGCGCAGTTATCGAAGATGGATGTAATTTTAAAGGCTAAAAAGCGCAATCGCGAATTTTATATTAAGTGTGCCGAAGGAACGAAATTAGAGTTTTTACCACCTATCGAGGGCGAGAATAATTGGCTTACGATAATGCTTTTAAAGAATAGTCGCGAGCGTGATAGTCTAATAAAGCTTTTTGAAGAAGAGAATATCGAAACAAGACCCGTCTGGAAGCCAATGCACTTACAGAAGGTGTTCAACGGTTGCCGCGTTTATGGTGGTAAGGTATCAGAAAGCCTCTTTTCAAGAGGCATCTGCCTACCCTCAGGAGCAGGACTCACCGACATAGATCTTAAGAGAATTGCGAAAGTAATTAGTAAATTCGCTATAAGTGCAAAATGAAAAATCTTACTGTTATAGCTGCGGGATTAGGGTGGAGCGTCCTGGAGAGGAATTGCATAAATCGGATTGCTGGGTTGGAGTTTTCGCCTGCTGAGAGTGTATTCCCGGCTGTTACGTGTGTTGCTCAAGCGTCTCTAAGAACAGCTCTTAAGCCTCAAGAACATGGGATGATTTCGAATGGCGTTTGGATTAATGAACTTAAAAAGCCAATGTTTTGGGAGCAGTCTGCGAACTTGGTAAAAGGTAAGCGTATATGGGATGATTCTCGCGCGTTAGGATCTAAGGTGGGGTTATTTTTCTTTCAACAGTCTTTAGGTGAGAATGTTGACGCGATTATCTCGCCCGCTCCTATTCATAAGCATGGCGGTGGGCTGGTGATGAACTCTTATGTTAAGCCTTATGATTTATCCGAAAGGCTTCATAAAAAGTTGGGTAAATTCCCTTTGCATCGTTATTGGGGGCCGCTCGCTTCGCCTAAGGTTGGTCGAGCTTGTATTGATTGGTTTGAGGCGCTCACGGATGAATATGATGTTGATGATGCGTATTTATATTTACCGACTTTAGATTATGCTGCCCAAAAATATGGACCAGGCTCTAAGGCTGATAACGCGGCATTTACAGAGTTGTGCTTTCAAATAGAATGCTTAGTTAAAATTTGCGAGAAACGAAGTTCTAAGCTTTCGATAATGGGCGATTATGACATAACGCCTGTAACGAAAGCGCCTTTGGAGCCTAATGTGATTTTAAGGCGAGAGGGGCTATTCCGCACGCGTTCTGTCGCGACTAGAGCATATCCTGATTTTTATTCGTCAGGCGCGTTCGCGGTTTGTGATCATGAGTTTTGCTTTATTGTGGGGGAGCGCCGCGAAGAAGCCGTAAAAATATTGCTCCAGACGGGTGAATATGAATATTCTAGCGAGTTAGGCGAAAATTATGATATACTTCTAGCTCGAAAAGGTTCTTGGTGTTCGTATAAATGGTGGTCGTCGCCTAGTGAAGCTCCTGATTACGCTTCGCATGTCGATATACATAATAAGCCAGGCTACGACCCGACTGAACTTTTCT
The DNA here is from genome assembly GCA_017631385.1 of Kiritimatiellia bacterium. Classification (GTDB taxonomy): domain Bacteria; phylum Verrucomicrobiota; class Kiritimatiellia; order RFP12; family UBA1067; genus UBA1067. Next base: position 5,849 of record JAGBTH010000123.1, on the reverse strand, counting down.
TTTTCGGTCGAAAAATAGTTAAAGGAACTCACGGTCGAAAATCGAACGTAGCTAAAATGGAGGTAAAATAAGGTGAAGAAAATTATTTGCGCGGCAATTCCTGCCCTAGTTGTTGGAATAGCTATTGGCTTTGTTGGTTCAAAGTATGTTAAAGATGATGCTGAGAATATACAGCCTGTAACTAAGAGCGAGAAAAAGGTTAAAGTTGTTAAGCGCGCTTTAGAAGATAATTCGGATATTATAGCTCTTAGAAATCGAATTCGTGAATTAGAGCGCCAACTTTCGGAAGATGAATCAAAAGAAGTTGAGATAGCTGTAGATGAATCAGCTAATAGACCCAATACCGAGAATCGGAATTTCAATCCTCGCGAATGGCTGGAGAGGATGAAGACTGAGAATCCCGAGCAGTATGCTCAGCATACGAACAGATTTGCGCGTTGGCGCGATTCCCGTAGGCGTCAGGCTGTTTCGAAACTAGATTTCCTATCGTCAGTTGACACTTCAACTATGAATGCTAGGGAGAAGGAGACTCACGAAGAACTTCAGCGTCTCATTGAGATGCGTGAGGAGCTTCAGTCCAATTTTGAAACATCGTTCGCTTCGGGTACGATGTCTGATGAAGATCGTCGTAATCAGTGGGAAGAAATGCGCAATATGGATCGTCGGATATCGCGTCTTAATGCTTCAGAGCGCCAGACCTTAATTAAGAAGACTGCCGAAGCGATCGGTTTTACTGGAGAAGATGTTGGTGAAATAGCAGGGACTATTAATAAGATTATCGAGGCGACCGAGGGTGGTTTCGGCGGTCGCGGCGGTCGTGGCGGCAGGGGAGGCCGTCGCTAATGCGAAAAACTCTCGCGGTAGGTCATTTTTTAAATGCACCATTTATTGATGTATGCGCCCCGTATTTAGGGCGCATCCGTGAGGTGTTTTTTGCTTGGCCGGGGGTGCTGAGTTGTAGACCTGCACCAGAGTTTACTGCTGAGGTTAAAAATCGTTTTTTTACCGATTTAAGATGGGCGAGAGAGAATGGTTTAAAGCTCGACACTCTTTTTAATTGTAATTGCTATGGTGATAAGGCGATATCGTTAGAGCTAGCTGAATTTGCTGATAGAGTTTTTAGCGAGATGGATAAAGAAGGGCTTTATCCGGATATAGTTACTACGACATCGCCTTTTTTAGCGACGATGTTTCGTCGCAATCACCCGAGTGTAAAGATTCGCTTGAGCGTTAATATGCGAGTCCATGGAACGGCGGGATTTGAGCCTATTATGGAGCTTTTTGATTCGTTTTATGCCTCGCGCGAATATCATCGTGATTTAGATTGGCTTTCTAAACTTTCGAGCTGGGCGAAGGCGAATGGTAAGATAGTTGGTATGCAGGCTAATTCGGGATGCTTAAGGCAATGTGCTTTCCAACAGTTTCACGATAATATGCATGGTCATAACCGTATAGCTCAGTCGGCGGAGGGTGAGAAGATGGATTTCTCGGTATTTCTCTGTAAGACTAATTATGAGCGCGGCAATTATGAGGACTTTTTAAGATCTACTTGGATTAGACCCGAAGATTTGCCGCTTTACGAAGAACATGTAGATATCGTAAAGCTCGCAACACGCCGCCATCCATGCCCCGAAAAAATTGTAAAGGCATACGCGACATACAATTACGATGGTAATCTCGCTGATCTTATGGACGCATGTCATAAATTCCCTAAGAGCTTTGACAATAAAAGCTTTGATGATAATAAGTCACTTTGGGAATCGGTGCGTAGCTGCAAAAATGCCAATGACTGTAATCATTGCGGTAAATGCACTGAGCTAATGTCTAAAGTTTTTACTTAAATTATGTTTTTTTAAGAAGAAATAATTAAATAATAAACATTTTGCGATTTTGTCTACGAAATATGATATAATATGTTTCAATAATTCAAAATTAAGAATTAAGGATCAACGAAATGAACGATGACTTCATGGTATTCTCTGGTACGGCTAACCCAGCTCTCGCTGAGAAGGTTGCCGCGTATCTTGGTAGACCCCTCAATAAGATCGATATTAAGCATTTTCCAGATGGCGAGACTTTTTGCCAGGTGATTGATCCTGTTCGTGGTAAGGATGTTTATGTTATTCAGTCCGGCTCTCCATCGCCTAACGAAGCTTATATGGAGCTTTTCGTTATTATGGATGCTCTTAAGCGTGGTAGCGCCGCGCGTATTACGGCTGTTATTCCTTACTATGGTTACGCTCGTCAGGATCGTAAGGATCAGCCTCGCGTACCGATTACAGCGCGCCTTGTAGCGAATCTTCTTCAGACCGCTGGCGCTGATCGCGTAATTACGATGGATCTTCACGCTAATCAGATTCAGGGCTTTTTTGATATTCCTCTTGATCACCTTAAGGCTGAGCCTGTAATTTTAAAGTATATTCGTGATCAGCACTGGGCTAAGCCGGTTGTTGTTTCGCCTGATACGGGCGGCGCTAAGACGGCTTATGGCTATAGCCGTAAGATTGGCTGTGGTCTCGCTATTGTTGCTAAGCAGCGTACGGGCGACTCAACGGTTGATGCTTTCAGCGTAGTTGGCGATGTTAAAGACTGCGATGTAATTATGGTTGATGATATGACGGCTACTGGCGGTACGCTTTCTGCCGCGGCTAAGATGTGCCGCGAAAATGGCGCTAAAACTGTTCACGCTTTCGTATCTCACTTCCCGCTTACAGCGAAGGGCGTTGAGCGTCTTATGCATGAAACTCAGCTTGACGAGCTCGTAGTAACAGATTCGATACCTCTTCGTGAGGGCTTTGATCCTTCGAGTTTGCCCTTTAAGTTGACTACGCTTTCTGTCGCGCCTTTGATCGGCGAGGCGATTAAGCGTACTCACAATAATGAATCCATTAACGACTTATTTAACTAATCACGAATAAGTGAAAGTAATCGTAGGATTAGGCAATCCGGGTGCGCAGTATGCAAATACTCCGCACTCGGTTGGTTTTGAGGCGGTTGATGCGATTGCCTCTGCGATAGGAGCTGCTTGGGAGAATAAAAAAGCGTTCTCGTGCCTAATGGCCAAGGGCATTTTAGATGGAGTTCCTGTTCTACTAGTTAAGCCCCAAACTTTTATGAATCTCTCGGGTGATTCAGTAGCGCCCGTAGTTAAATATCATAATGCGACTAACGAAGATTTAATCGTAATTCAAGACGATATTGATCTTGCCGCGGGTAGGATTCGAATTCGTAAGGGCGGGTCTTGCGGTGGTCATAATGGAATTCGCAATATTATTGAGCGATTAGGTTCTTCGTCATTTACCCGCGTCAAGATAGGCGTTGGTAAAGATAAGTCTAATGTTATTGGCCATGTATTAGGTAAGTTCGATCCGGCTTCCCGCTCTTTAGCTGATCAATGTGTCGCTATAAGCGTTAAGGCCGCGGCAACTATAGTTAAAGAAGGCGCTGATAAGGCGATGAATCTTTATAATGGTTGGTCGGCTAATTCTGTATCGTAAGTTTTTTTATAAAATGAATAATACGACTCCTAACGCGAATAGAACGCGTATCGCTTTTTTTGGAAGGCGTAACGCTGGTAAGTCGTCACTCATAAATGCTCTAACTGGCCAAAGTCTCGCTATTGTCTCGGATATCCCCGGTACGACTACTGATCCGGTATCAAAGGCAATGGAGATTTTACCTTTAGGACCGTGTCTCATAACTGATACAGCTGGGCTAGATGATGAAGGTGAGCTAGGTCGTAAGCGCATCGAGAAGTCTTTAGCTGTTTTAGAAATAACCGATATAGCGGTTTTAGCGATTCCCGCTGGCCAAGAAGAGCTTGATAATGATAAGTTAGTGCGTGGAGAGTGTAGTAAGCGCGGCATTTCGTTGATTGTAGTTAGGACAAAGCGAGATCTCGCGCCTAATGCCTTTATTGATGAAGGTGAAATCGCCATTTCGAGCGAAACATTTGAAGGGCTAGAAACATTTCGAGATAGGTTAGCTAAGTCGTTGCCCCAAGAAAAACCTGTTCCTTTAGTAGCTGATTTAATTAAAAAGGGCGATATTGTAATTTGTGTCTGTCCAATTGACGCGGCAGCGCCTAAAGGTAGATTAATATTACCTCAGCAGCAGGTTATTCGCGAGCTTATTGATAATAGAGCTGTCGCGATAGTCTGTCAGGTATCTGAGTTAAAAAGCGTTGTAGAGCGCGTAGGTAAGGCTAATATTCGTTTTGTCATTATTGATTCTCAAGCTTTTAAGGAAGTTAATGAGATTCTGGATAAGGATATTGAACTTACTTCATTTTCAATTGTCTTCGCGCGTCAAAAGGGTGACTTAAAAACTCTTTGTGAAGGAGCGAAAGCGATAAAAAGTCTTCAAGATGGAGATAAAGTATTGATAGCCGAGGGGTGTACGCATCGTCGGCAATGCGGGGATATTGGCACCGAGAAGATTCCAAGGCTTCTTAAAAAGTTTACAGGTAAGAATCTTGAACTTTCATTTGCCTCTGGTGGGGATTTCCCGGTTGATGAGGCATTACCTAAACTCGTAATTCATTGCGGCGGGTGTATGTTGACGCGCCGCGCTGTTATGAGTAGGCTTTTGCGTTGTGTAGAAGCGAATATTCCAATAGTTAATTATGGCGTCGCTATTGCGCTAATGAATGGAATTATTACTAAAGATGGTTCATGTATGGTAAAAAGATGATAAAAGCGAATTTTCATACTCATACGACGTGGTGCGACGGTAAAGATACGCCTGAGGCTGTTATCCAATCTGCCATTAAAAAAGGGTTTTCGGCTATTGGTTTTTCGTCTCACGCGATGTTACCTGAGAATTTGTTAGATTGGGTGTTAGTCCCTGGTAAAGCTGAGGCGTACGCTGATGAGATTAGGTTTTTAGCCAAAAAGTATTCCGATAAAATAAAAGTATATTGTGGTGTAGAGGCGGATTATGTTCCTGGCGGAGCTACGCCCGATAGATCAACTTACATATCGATAAAGCCTGATTATATAATCGGCTCAGTACATTTTGTTAAAGCGCCAGACGGCTCTTCGGTAGCCGTTGACTTATCTCCTGAAGATTTATTGAAGGGCATTGAAGAGCATTTTAGCGGCTCTGTTGAAGCGTATATTCGCTCATATTTCGCCCAAGAGCGCGAAATGGTCACTAATTTTGACTTTGATATTGTAGGCCACCCAGATTTAGTTCGAAAGTTTAATCTTAAAAGCCCTTATTTTGACGAAAATTCTCCCTGGTATATTGAAGAACTCGTTAAAACGGCTGATGCGATCGCCGAGAGTGGGAAAATAGTCGAAGTAAATACAGGCGCGATTTCGCGCGGATGGTTAGATGACGCGTATCCATCGCTCGCTTTTCGTGATTTACTGCGCGAGCGCGGCGTAAAGTTTATTCTTAATTCTGACGCTCATACGGCTGACGCGATTGATTGCGCGTTTGATCGCTTTAATTCAAGTGAAGAGTGGATTAACTTTCACAACTTTGCGCCATTAAAGCATTAAGAGTTTTGATGCGCATCTTAAGCGCCCTAAGAAGCGCATTAAAATATCTTCCCTCGTACCTTCTTACTCCTTAATCACCGCGGTTTTTGACGCGGTTTGGATGGCGCCGTTCTCGATGCCAGCGTGAGAGCGTAGGGTGAAGGTACCTGTCCCAACGAGGTTTAAAAAAGTTGATTTTAATTTTTTTTGAGGCAGTTTTGAAAATGTTTTTTTAGGGTAAAAAATTAGGTGAAAAAGGGGGTGCTTTTTGACGAAAAAAGAGATTGTGTCATTTTACCTCCTCACAAGCTCGCCGACGAGAAGTGCGCACCTTTTACCCGAGAAGTGCGCACTTCTCGACCG
>JAGBTH010000122.1 GCA_017631385.1 Kiritimatiellia bacterium | reverse complement strand
GCTTGGGGTGCAAAAGGTCACGAGTTCAAATCTCGTCGCTCCGACCATTTTTGCTACGTCCGATACGATAATATATCGTTAGACGCGGTTGAAAGTTAGTTGTAGATATGATATAATATCAATCAACGAACTTACGAAGGTGGGATGGCCGAGCGGTTAGGTCGCGGACTGCAAATCCGCTTACAGCGGTTCAACTCCGCTTCCCACCTCCATTTTTTTACTTTCAATTTTATTTAATTATGATTTATTGGGGTCTTACCTTAGGCTTACCTCTCCTTGCTTTTGGAGGGGCTATTTTTGTTTCTATTGACCTTGCTAAGCGGTTTTCAAATTGGTTTGAAAATAATAGAATCGTTGCTGCGGTATTAACTGTCATAGCGTGGTTTTGGACGGCTTATGAATGTCATATAATTGGGATCGCGGCATTTGATAATTTACTTAAGGTATTTCCCTTTCAGTTATGGATTATGGCTGCGGTATTATCGTATTTGACAATTATTTGGATGTCCAAGAATCTTTCTGTTAGAGCGCTGACTGGCCTTATGATGCTTATGCCCGCGTCGCTTTTTAGAACAACTCATGATTTTCGACCTCCGGCAGGAACGATTTTCGCTCCGATTGATATTTTTATTTATGTTGCTTACATTATCGCGATAATCGGTATGTATGGAATGTTTTACCCTTGGCGCGCCGAGAAATTTCTTTCAATACTTTTAGCGAAGTCCGTAAGAGCGTATTTATTCGCTAGCATACTTGTAATTGTCGGGCTAAGCTTAATAGTTGTTGGCTTTATGTATTAAGGATTATATATTATCCTTAATAGTAATTTTGGTATAATACGCACTATGAAGAAGATTGTACTAGAATATCGTGTTCCATATGCTGACACCGACATGATGGGCGTAGTATATTACGCTAACTATTATGTTATGTTTGAGCGCGCGCGTAATGAATTGATGCGTGCTTGCGGGTATACATATAAGGAATGCGAGGCTGAAGGGTGGGGGCTACCTGTAACTCATTCGGAATGTGATTATCGTGGTAGCGCTAAATATGATGATCTTCTTGAGATTTCAGCTTGGGTTAAATCGATGAAGGGCGTTCGCCTTGAAATCGCGTGTGAAATACGTCGAAAAGGCGAGGATAAGCCTCTTGTAAGTGGATTTACGCGTCATTGTTTTATTGATCTTAAGACATTTCGCCCGATGCCTCCGCCCGAGAAGCTAGTTGCAGTCATTGAGGAGGGTATGGAATGACAACCGTAACGAAGAGCGTAAAGTTTGATGCAGCGCACATTCTTACCAATCATAATGGGCTTTGTAAGAATCTTCACGGCCACACCTATCGTGTTGAGATTTCGGTTTCGCAAGACGGTGGCAGCGCCTCTGATATGGTTATCGATTTTAAGGATCTTAAGCGTATCGCTACAGAAGTGATTTGTGAGAGGTTTGATCATGCGTTTATCTATAATACCGCTTCGGAAGGTGAATGCGAAATCGCCGCGGTTGTCGAAAAACATTCAATGAGGGTTGTGGCGTTGCCGTTTCGCTCTACGGCTGAGAATTTAGCTCAATATTTTTATGGCGAGCTTAAAGAGCGTATTCGCGGGTTAAGCGCGGTTAGAGTTTGGGAAACTGCCGATAGTTGTGCGGAGTATAAGCCGTGAGAATAACTGGCGGAGAGTTTTGCGGGCGTAATCTCGCGGTTCCTAAATCTGATGCGATTAGACCTACTCAAGATAGAGTTCGCGAATCTGTTTTCGCGATGCTAGCGCCAGAAATAGCTGAAGTCGATTTTCTCGATTTGTTCGCGGGCTCTGGTTCAGTAGGCCTAGAGGCGCTTTCGAGAGGGGCTAAAAGGGCGACCTTTATTGAAGCGAGCGTTAAGCATATAAAGTCTCTGAAAACTAATCTTGATACGATTTTAAAAGGAGATGTAGCCGCACGCTCTGAGGTCGTTGTATGTGATGCGTATCGATGGATATCGCGTTATTGTGGAGAGGGCTTTCATATCGCCTTTGCCGATCCGCCTTATGCGTTAGGCGAAGAGAAGGGGTACGCATCGGTTTTAGCAACGCTCGCGGATCGCGGTGTTGTTCGTCCTGGCGGATTGTTTGTAGCTGAGATGACGGCTGTGCAGCGCGCTGAAGAGACGCCAGGATGGGAATTAATTAGAGATCGTGTTTATGGTAAAACGCGAATCTGCATTTGGAGGAAAGAGGATGAGAAAAGATCTTAATGAATTAAAAACTCTCGGTAAAACGGTAGAGGCGTCTAAGGATTACGACCCTAATATGTTGGAGGCGTTCTCTAACGCTCATCCATCGCGCGATTATTGGGTAACATTTACTGCGCCCGAGTTTACGACTCTTTGTCCTAAAACTGGTCAACCGGATTTCGCGACTCTCACTATTCGCTATATTCCGGGAGCTAAATTAGTAGAGTCAAAATCATTAAAGCTTTATCTTTTCGGTTTTAGAAATCACGGTGATTTTCATGAAGATGTTATAAATGTCATTTATAATGATCTTTTTAAGCTGTTAAAGCCGAAATATCTTGAAGTTTATGGTAAATTCGCTGCTCGCGGCGGAATTTCGATTGATCCGTTTGTTAATGGTGGAACGGGCGCGAAATATAAAGCTCTCGCCTCAAAGCGCTTTGACGCATGGGCGGGCGTGAGAGACTGAGTTTTTTCGCGCATGCCCTTTGGGTCTTTATTGCGCTACGTTTAGCTGATGCGGTAAATATCGTATCTGGCTTATGGTTTGTACCTAAGTATGTCTCGGCCGATGATATTGGCGCTGTATTACCGTTAAGTTCTTTCGCGACATTTCTATCGTTGCCGCTTTTTGCGTTCGCGATGACAGCGATGAAGGAGGCGGTGCATCTTTCGGCTTTAGGTGAGAAGGCGCGGCTTAAAAGTTTGCTTTTGGGCGTTTTTGTAGCTGCAGGAATCACTATCGTCTTAGGGTTAGGTATTGCTGGTGTTATTATGCCTGTTTTTATGAAAAGAATTGGCGTATGTAGTAATAGTGTTGGATTTATGGTTGTAGGAGCTGCGTTTTTAGGCTGTGTAGCTCCAGTTTATACTGATGCTCTTCAGGCGACGAGGCGATTTAAGGCTTTAGGAGTGATAGAAGTTGTATCATCAGTGGCAAGATTTTTAATAATGCTTATTTTGATGCCGTTTAGAGCGCTTTTCGGCTATTTTTCGGCGCAGGCTATGCAACCCTTAATGCGTATTTTAATAAGTGTATTCTCACTTCGTAAGGAACTTAGCGTAAAAAGTGAAAATTATTGGACTAAAGTAACATCAATACGATTTTTAAAATCATTTTTATTGATTTTAGTTTATCAAGCGGTGCCTATGGCTGTTTCGCTTTTAGAGCAATATGTTATTCGCACGTCCATGAGTATTCAAGATTCTGCAGGATATTATTTGGCATCAAGATTTTCAGATTTCCTTTTTTATTTAACGTTTCCGCTTTTAATTGTTTCGTTCCCGTATACTGCGGTAGCTAGAGATAGTTCCTTACGAATGAAATATGTTTTATTTTGCTCAGTAATAACACTTTTTGTAGCATTTTTAGCTGCAATTGTATACGCTTCTTGGGGTTCTGAGCTTTTAAGTATACTACCTAATGGAGTTAAGTATTTAGAGTATTCGTTTTTAATGCCGCATTTAGTGATAATAACAGCGTTTACTTCTGTACAGGTCTTTGTAACTAATGCTGAAGTTTCGGCAGGTAGATTTAATTTTTTTAAGTGGTTTATCCCTATTCATGTGGTGTATATTATAGTATTTATTGTATTTAAATACCTAGGAGCCATTAAAAATCTTAATGATATCCTAATTTGGCTTTGGGTAATTGCTATTGCGCGCGCTGTATTTTCTCTCGCGATAATCATATTTTTAAAGTTTAAGTGGAGTGAGACTAGTGACAGACCTGATGCCGGTTTGATATAATGTATGATGTTTTATTGGGTTAATTAGAAGATAGCTCAATAAAATGCTAGATTGACCGCAGATAAGTAATGCGAGTGGCGTATTATTCGTCTGTTTGGACGCGTCAGGATAAAGTGTAGGAAGCTTAAACCCTAACGACGCACGAAGAGGACACTGCCGTCCGTGCAGTTTCGCCTCCTTTGGTGTATCGTTAGAGGCATTCCTACACGCCTATCCTGATGCATCGGAGGAGGTGTTTTATTCCCTACGCCAAATCCGATTAAAAAGAAATGGGAATATGAGGAATTGTATATGAAAAATACAGTGTTAGGTATGTTCTTTGGTAAAACGAAGAGTGTTCTACTTACGCTTTTCGCTGCGCTTTGCGTCGGGAACATGTGGGCGGGTTCTTTATCTTTTGAAGCGCAGAATTTCGCTGTGTCGGAAGATGGAACGATAACGTTTAATGCGAAGCTCGGATATCATGGAACTACTGCTGATCGTTATGCGCAATTAACGGCTGTAGGATATAATGCTAATGGCGACATGACTTTTGAGGAGACGAAATTAATCGGTGAAAACTTAACTGAATTGAAATTAGAGGAAGAAGGTGAAGGCGACGGGTATGTAATTCAGCCTTTAACTATCGCCAATTCTGGTTTAAGCGCTACAGAGAATTATAAGGTTAAGTTTCATTTTTGGGCTGTTAAGGCTGACGGGTCATTAAGCGCTGATTACGACATTACGCGATATGTTCTTCCTCCAGTTGGCATTACTGGCGTTACCGCTAAGTATGACGATTTAAAGTTTCGCGTCTTTGGTAATATCGAATCGGGATATAATGTTTCAGCTATTAAGGTGAACTACATTGTTGGTACGGGTACGCCTAATTTAGTTGCCTATGCTACAGTTGATGCTGAAGCGGGAACCTTCTTATGCGAAATTCCTTATACTCCTAAGGGTTATACGCTAACTTATAAGATTACTGTTGAATATGCTGACGGTACATCTAAAGTTTATTTAGACGATGTTAATGGTGTTGATACTCTGGTAAAGACGAGACTTACGGCCGATAATACAAAGGTTATTTATGCTTGGACTGGCGAGGGTGACGGAACTAGCTGGACAGACGAATTGAACTGGACCGTTAATAGAGATGATGTCGATACTGTTGGCTATCCTGGAACTCATGATGGCTCTTATTATCGCACGATGTTTACCATTTCTGACGATGTTGAATGTATCGATTTACAGGGTGGAACATACGGCTTTACTGATGATGGAGCTATGTTTATATACGCTAATAAGACCGTAAAGTTTAAAAACGGCACGCTTAGATTTACTTCCGGAAACGTTAGTAGAACTAAGGCTGATAATACAGGCTCATCAAGCGATTATCTCGGTTCTAACGGTGGAACTCTTATTTTTGAGGATGTAAAGTTAAGGCATTGTAATGACTCTGGCTCTGAAGGGAATAATATTTTAACTGTTACGCCGCGTTCTGGAGCGACAATCGTTTTCGAAGGAACTTATAGCGATAATTGGGATTATTATCCTCAAAATGATAATACTGGTACGAAGATTATTATTCGTGATGGCGAGTTGACATTGTCGCGCAATCTTAATTCCTACGCTAATGGTTCTGAGAATGACGTTCTTATTTCGAACGCAAAGTGGACTATTGATAACGCTTCTACGAAAACATTAACTCCATTTAAGACGCTCTCCTTCCGTGACGGTCCTAATCGTCAAGCTCAGGTTGTGAATACGGGCGATTTAAAGCTTCTTGGTACATACGACTTCGCTATACCCGAGGAGCCATATTCAACGCCTTATTATACGCTTCGTAAGTTAGCATCGGCTGATGCTGGTACAATCAAGGTTGATGTTAGTAATTATAATAGTGGCGATCGTGTTCCTCTTATCGCGTTTTCTGGTGCGCTTGTTGCAAATACTACAAACGCAATGAATACGATAACGACAACGGCTAGTAAGCTCGTTGTCACAGCTAATGGCGTTGATGTTAAGGCGAAACGTAATGCTAAGCTCGTTTGGGACGAGTTGGATAAGACGCTTTACTTCCAGCAAGATTCGCAGAGTGTAGCAACGTACGCTGGTGATGCACAAAATCTCTCCTTCGATGTGGAGACTAAAACAGTATCGTTCACGTGGAACTGTTATTTATATGATACTATTGATAATTATAAACTTAAAGCCGTTTTGGAATATGGTGGAGCTACAGTTACTAATAAAGTAACGACTAAAGAATTAGTTTCTACTCGTTGGTATGTAATGAAGTTTGATAAGACTTTAGAGGATCTTGAAGTAGGCGATGTGTTACGTGTAAAATTCTCGTTGTGTTATGGCGATAGTGATGCTAATATTGATAATACGTGGGGCGATGATTCTTTTTCGTACACGATAGATACGAGAGGCGTTCTTACGTCTAATTGCGAATGGGATGTTGATCGTAAAAAATTCTTAGTATCTGGTAAGGTAGCTGGAGATGGTATAAAAGGTATTAAGGTAAAGTATAAAATTACCGATGCGGAATTAACCGAATTGCCCGAAGATGTTATTATTGAAAATGCTGAATATGATTCCGCAACTGGAACGTACAAGATCGAAATTCCTTATGTAAATGAAAAATCGTACCTTATTTGGAGTGTTTATACAGTATTAAATGATGGTGAGGAGAAGGAATTTAAAGATCCTGCTACAGAGAAGTCTGTTTTTACTGATTGGCAAAATGAAGCTGGTTATATCGCATATACGTGGACGGGTGCTGCTGGCGATAATTTATGGTCTAATTCTTTGAATTGGGAAGAAAGTATAAAGCGTAGCTTAAAAGGTGTACCAGGATATGCTAGCGCCTATGGTTATTATACATCTACGGCCTGCTTTAATACGGATGCGGAGGTAGATTTAAATGGTCAATCGTATTATCTTGGGGAAGATAACCGTGGCTTTAAGATGTCAGAGGGAATTACGGTTAAGCTTAAAAATGGTACACTTGGTTTTGAGCCTCATAGTGATGGTTCTAGAACTACATTAAATTTTGGTAAGGCCAATTCTACACTTGTTTTAAATAATCTGACTATGCCATATACGGCAAGTAAGTCTAATGAATGGTACAATTTAAAGCCAGTTGCTAGCTCTACCGTTGTTGTAGAAGGGGATAAGAATTACTACTGGAGATTTACCCCCGGCAATAAAAACACGAAATTCAAGGTAATGGGCGGAACGGTGCAGTCGAGTTATTTCGCAGTAACTCCTGGTTCTGGCTCGCAGCTTGAAATTGAAAACGGAGTCTATATTGTTAAGGCTGATGTTGACAATGGTCTTGCTGCGACGACAACATTCCGTGATGGCCCGGATAGACAGGCTCGTTTATGGTTGCGTGATTCGATCTCGGGGACTGTATATTATAAGTTGAAGCTTTATGGTACTTATGATATTAAGCTTCCCGAAACTCCTTATTCCGATCCTTATGTGCTTGCTAAGTTGTTATCTACAAACGCAACTTGCACAATGAATATTGATGTAAGTGATTATAAACTTGGGACTCTTGTTCCTCTTATTCAGTTTAGAGGTAGGGGGGCTCTTGATGATAACACCAAGAATGTAATGATAACGATGACAAATGATGTTAGTAAGCTCGTAGTCACAGCTAATGGTGTAGATGTTAAGGCGAAACGTAATGCTAAGCTCGTTTGGGACGAGGCGGATAAGACGCTTTACTTCCAGCAAGATGAGCAGAGTGCGGGCGAAACTGCATTAGATTCGTTCGGATGGTCTTCAAAGATTACGATCACTGCTACGAATGAGGTTGCATTAACTAATTTTCCGATGCTTATTAGAATTAAAGAGGATGAGCCTAAGGGTTTTAAGTATAAATATGTGAATGAAGGTGGATCGGATATTAGATTTATATATCGGGATAAAGAAGGTAATGTAGCTCTAGATGAAACTGCTAATGAGCCTAAAATTCTCGACCATGAAATTGATACTTGGGATACTTCGGGCGAGAGTGTTATTTGGGTTAAAGTTCCTCAATACGAACAAGGCGCGTCAGTTACGATGTATTGGGGTGAATTAGCGAATAAAGAGATGCCTAAGGCTAAAGATTCTAAGACTGTTTGGTCTGATTATGTTGCTGTTTGGCACATGGATGATGCTGAGGACGCTAAGAATGGCGGCAAAGGTAGATTAGGTAGTAATACTCAGCAATATACAGGTATTTTTGGTAAGGCGTATGGTAATAAGAGTAATAGTGGCGGTGCTATTCTCGCGGCAACTAATACTGAGAGTACTGTCGCTATGAATACCTTAAATGGCAATACAGATCCTGAGACGGGAGAAGATCGCTATTATCAGAGTAAAACTTTTACAGCATCTTTTTGGGTATATCTTAATGGAAATTCAAGTGCTGATGCAATGGTGATTGCTAGGAAGTCCAGTTGGAATACACCTGCTGATCAAGGATGGGGTTTTAGTTTTTGTACAGCAAATGATTATCGGCATATTCGATATTGGTTTAAAGACGATGATGGGTTTTCGTCTGAAACTATGACTAAAGCGGTTGCACCAAAAGCTTGGCACCGTATGGATATAATCTTTGATGATTGGTATGATCACGATGACGGGGATACAGGATATTCATCGGTTTGGCTTGATGGCGAAAAGGTTGATACATGTAATATTCAATCAACTTTTGCCTCAGTAGATGCATTAACACGTCCATTCCAAATTGGTGGCCTAGCAGTTCCTACAATTAGTAACGGAGTAATTACAAAATTTACGGAGTCTAAACCTCTTAATGGTCGTATTGACGAAATGCGCGTTAGACAGGGCACGTTACCCGAGGCATGGATTAAAGCGGACTATGATCAGGTACGGAATACATGTTATCAATTTGACGAAGCGGCAGGAACTTCAAATGTGATATTTAAGAATAGTTGGGTTGTGGAGCCCTCGATTACGCTAACTGAGTGGACTCAGGGTGAGACGGCTGGCGTTTTAACCGCAGGTGTCGCTAAGTTCGGTACGGTTACAGCTTCAATGACTGAGCTTCCGACTGAAGTCGGTTCTTACACGATTACTTATACAGTAGCTGGTGATAAGAACTATACAGGTCTTACTGCGACTGTTCAGTTCGAGATCAAGGTTCCTGAAGTAGTTGAGCCTGAAGAGCCTGGTGATGATCCTGTCTCTCAGATTCCTACTATTCCCGCTGAGTGGGGATATGTAAAGACGGATCTTGGCGATC
>JAGBTH010000121.1 GCA_017631385.1 Kiritimatiellia bacterium | reverse complement strand
TTTTAAGTCTCAAGCCCCTTCGTTGACTGTGCCTCGACGGTCGCGATATCCGCGCGCATGAACTCATTCATGTTGGCGCGGGAGGCCCGTTGGGCGCCTCGCTCGCGACTGGGTTTCGGCCCAGTAATCTCTACAAAAATAAGGCTCGCGGTGCACTCGTAACCGCGAGCTTTTTCAACTCGTCGACCACGACGCGACGGGATATACCTGCCCGTATCGAGACCCACTTTCTGCAAAGATTATCGCATAGTATATCAAATTTTGGGACTTAACGCAATAGGGCAGTTAAAAATTTTATCAAAAATGCAATTTTTAATCACATTTCTCTACCTTAGACTTAAAATCTTTACCTTCAAAAAAGTCTACTACTACTCCATAGGCCGCCTTATTAGTAAAGCCATGAGGATGATGACCATAATTCTTGCGCTCATAAACTTTAATGTCTCCACCGGCGGCTTTAAAGCGCTGAATAAAGATTTCGCAATTATCTTTAGGAATAACTGTAGTATCTAAGCTACCATATAGAAGCAAGATAGGTATTTTAGCTTTTGCTATTTTTTCGGCTAGATTTATTGGCATTCTAGAATCGTTCGCCCAAGAGCCACTTTCGCTTTTACCCCATGCTTGAGCGGCGGGCGGCCATTTATCTAATTCGAAGGCCTCAAAGTTCATTACTGGATTATCGATATAGATTTTCTCAATGTCTTCAGGATAATTAGCGGCATATCTAGTTGAATAAAAACCACCCCAACTCATACCTATAAGATTGGCTTTATTAGCGAATTTTAACTTATTTACTAAAAAATCCTTAAATTTCTTCGCTATTTTAACCCCCTCAGGATTCATCCAGCGAATATCATCTAAATATACATAATAATAACCGCGTTTAACTCCATCAATCTGGCCAGTATATGCCGCGAAAGCGCCAGGCCACTTCATGCACCATATCCACTTTCGGCCTTCCTTAGCATTACTAGGCTCATCAAAATAAGCCTTATAACCTTCAAACTTAAATTTATAGCGCACAGCTCCGCTATAGCCATTAGTAACAGTATAGCTATAACCGCTATCTTTAAGCAATTCCGCGACAGTCTTATCAGCAAAAGCCGATAAACCTACTCCAAGCGCCAAAGCGCATAATAATAATGTTCTCATCATTCTAAGCATAATAATAAAAAAAGCCGCCTCTTTTAATACTATATCAAAGGCTCTAACTGCGCGAATTGTATCAAATTAAGTAACTTTATGCAATGCAACTGCTCAAGTAGCTTACCATCGCGCTTTTATGCGAAAGAAGAAGTGATTGTAGCCTATAACCCCTAAATCATCATTGATCTTAGGCTTAACAACAAGTTTAATCTTACCATTATCCACCAAAGCACTCAATATCTCTACATTATCAGCACTAAACTCACCTAAATCTAATATCCTACCACCCTCAACCGTAATCACCTCCAAAATCACACCCTCAGCTACATCATCCCCTAACACAACACCACCTACCCCAATCACCAATTCAAACACATCCCCACTCGCCACCCTCCTAAACGATTCAATCCCAATATCCCCATCCCCAAAAACCCCTCTCGTGTCCAACAAAAACCCCTCAGATGTACATCCAGCACCTAAAACGCTAGATTGAACAGGTCGAATAGGTAAACCATAATAGCGCATACAATAGCCAGAAGTATTATTAACAGAAGTATTCTTATAAATTCGCCATGCAAATTGAGAATCGCTCTGACTATAAATTGAAGATGTCCAATAACAGGCGTAATTTTCATATAGTAGCTTCTCATTATATCCGCAACCAACACATGGCAAAAAGACACTATTAGATCCAAATTGACCTTTACCACTAATAATATAACCGCTAATACCATTCGTAGTTATCAATTCCCATGAGCAATTATCAACAAGAGCATCCAACTCTTCTTTCGTAAACATTCGCCAATCCCCGCCCCATTTTACCTGCGCAGCATCATATTTTGAACGAAGAATATAAGTTGATGAAATCCATTCTTCTTTTAATTGATTAATACTCTTATTATATGTCGGAGCATTACCCCCCTTAAAAAAGAAATCCAATGTCAATCCATCTGCAGCAACCCACTTATCACCCTCGCGCTTATAACCAATAGTGTCGCCCCACCAAAAGTAAAGACCTGCACTCCAGGGGTTTTCTGCGCCTATGTTGGTTGTTGCCCAATAAGGACCATCCTCCCAGAGCTGGACCTTCTCGCGATCTATGCTCACGCGGACAATCATATTCTCATACTCTACTTCGCCCAAATCCGCCCGCGCATTCCAAAGTAACTTATATTCCCCATTGGCAGCAACTGATAATTCATCCACCTTACACCCACCATCCATTAAGAATAGGCTCTTCGCCATCTGAGCTTTAGATGAGCCTGGCGCTATCCACTCAACATATAGCCTATACTTACCCTCCGCTCCATCTAACCCACTCACCTTACAAGTCACCTCCACTAAGCTACTCCACGAATTACTCATCTTAGCTACTACATCCGTAACCTGAGGCGCACCCGCGAACACTGATAATACATTAGCTAAAAACGCCACCACTAAAAAGCCGACCTTCTTAAACATAATTACCTTTACCTCACTTTCTAATTAGCTTTTAAAGTCATATTTACTTCTTTTCAATTATATCTCTTAAAAGTATAAAAAAAGCGTGGGGCTTATATTTTATCCAAGTGCTTAAATCGACCAGCCGCCAATATTAAACGCGCGGCAGACTTCAGAAATCAAAATCGCTATAACGAGCAATGGCGCGATAAACTTAACCATAACAATGTAAAAATACTTAAAACCTGTCGCTCCACCATGACGATGACACTCCGCTAAAATACGCTTAGGCGAAAGAACCCAACCTACAAAATAACAGGTTAATGCCGCGACAATAGGCATAAGAATAGAATTCATTGAAAAATCAAAGAAATCTAGCGCGGGCATACCAAACGGCTTAAACGACTCCCAACGCCCATACCCAAACGCTGAAACGGACCCCAATAAAAGCGCCCAAAGCGTAATTGCAAATGTTGAGCTCTTACGTTTAGTCTTAAAATAATCGCCTATCGCCGCGACACACGCCTCGGTCATAGAAATCGAGCTCGTTAACGCGGCGAAGAGTACTAAAGTAAAAAAGATAAGTCCTAAATAAGGGCCAGCTACCCCTAGAGATGAAAAGACTTTAGGAAGAGTTTCGAACATAAGACCAGGGCCAGCTTCGATCGCGACTTTACCATTTACGCCCGAATTCGCCGCGAATATAACGACTAC
Source organism: Kiritimatiellia bacterium (assembly GCA_017631385.1). Taxonomy (GTDB): domain Bacteria; phylum Verrucomicrobiota; class Kiritimatiellia; order RFP12; family UBA1067; genus UBA1067. Next base: position 23,218 of record JAGBTH010000121.1, on the reverse strand, counting down.
AGGAATAATAATAAAGCCCGAGAGCACCGCTACGAATGTATCTGCCGCGACAATACGTACCGACGCACTAGGTATAGAATTACGGCGCTTCATGTAACTACCATAGGTAATCATAATTCCCATCGCCAACGAAAGTGAATAAAACATCTGGCCCATGGCCCCTAAAATCACCTTACCAAAATTATCGCAATTCGAAAAATCAGGAATTAAATAATACTTAATACCAACACTAGCATTCGGTAACGTAGCTACATAAATAGCAATACCAATAGCCATTAAAAACAGAATCGGCATCATGACCAAGTTTGACTTCTCGATGCCATTTTTTACACCTAAAAGAATGACGAATGAAACCACTAGCGAAAAAATAACCATATAAACGAATGGTTCCCATGGCGCAGTAATAAATGAAGCGAAGAAAGCGTTTGGATCTGAAAGCGTATCAGCCGAACAGAAAATACACTTAACATATGCAACAAAATACTTTACCACCCATCCACCGATAACATTATAATAAGGTAAAATCACAAGCGGCACTATAGTCGCTAAAACTCCTAAAAAATTCCACTTTTTATGCCCTAATTTACCAAATACCGTTATTTGGCTCTGGCGCGAATATCGACCTAGAGCGATTTCTGTAATTAAGAGAGTAAACCCAAGAGTAAGAGACAAAATCAAATACGCCGCAATAAAAACGCCGCCACCATATTTCGCCGCGAGGTATGGAAAACGCCAAAGATTACCAAGCCCAATAGCCGAAGCTGCCGCCGCGAGAACAAACGCTAACTGACCTGACCACGAAGCACGATTAGTCTCTTTCATACTTTATTTTTCTTCCTTTAAACTTCAATCGCTTAGACTATATTTCTTCAACCTTAAGTGTTAAATTATCCCTCGAAACAATGCGGACATTAACACCTTTTTCAATTGGACTCTCGGCGATTGCCGTCCACTCAGAATCGCCTAACATAACTCGACCGGCTAGAGGCGGATTTATCTTCTCGGTTACAACGGCGACTTTACCTGGAAAGTCATTTTCAAAATTAGACTGAGAGGTTTCGGTATTACCTAAAAACACCTTCTTAACTAAACGACGTAAAAAAACTAAATAAACGACCGAAAATAGCGCAAAAGAGAAAATTTGCCACGTTGTCGTAACCCCATCTCCAATAAACATCCTTAATACACCAGTAGTCGCCGCCGCCAGCCCAAAAAAGAATACCACAAATCCAGGCGAGACGAGCTCTAAAATCATCAACGCCGCGCCGAGATATAGCCATAGCCAATCAGCAGTAAACATTATTACCTCCCTCTTATATCACTTATTAATGCGCCTGGAGTCGACGCTAAAATAGAGTTAAGCTTATCATCGTTTAAAATCTCTTCGCGGCGCTCGTGCGAAACTGGCTTAGAATACGCAGCGCTTTTTGCGGGCGCATTCTGAGCTGGAGTTGGCGCGATTTCCTCAGGCTCTAACGCACTAATCGGCGCGGGAGCTGATGCGGGAGCTGGCGCAGACGCGACGAGGCGCTCGCTATTAATTCGAATTTCGGGTAAATCCGCCGTTCCCGAAGACTTAAGCGACCTTACAGCCTTCATAAGCTCTTCAATCGTCGCCGTCGTCGCGATTCTACTCGCGCGAATAAGCGTCATTTCTATTAAAGTTCTAACGCTTAAAACATGGCGAAGCTTATCTTCCATTTCAGAGAGCTGATCACATATCCTGAAAACACGGCCCGCGTCAATGCCCTTAGCCTGTTCAACTAATGTCTTAATCTGATCAGGCGTAGCTTCGAGCGATTTCGATTCGGGCCCTAGGGCTTGAAGAACTACTAAGTTTCTAAAATGCTTTAACAATTCGCCCGCTAATCTGCGCATATTCTTACCAGCCGAATCGAACATCTCAATCGAAGTAAGAATCGACGCGACATCACCATTAAGAATTGCGCCAGCTAAATTCTCTAACTGGGAGCGCGAAACGAGCCCAAATACACCTAACGCATCATCTTCGGTAACCTTCTCGCCCGTAAACGAAATAAGCTGATCGAGCGACGAAAGCGCATCTCGCATACCGCCTTCAGCGCCGCGCGCAATCGCCAAAAGCGCGTCAGTTTCGGCGCTAATATTCTCGTTTTTGCAAATATATGAAAGGCGCGAGACAATATCATTCGTTTGGATTCGCCTTAAATCGAATCTCTGGCAGCGCGAGATAATTGTAGCGAGAACCTTATCACCTTCAGTCGTTGCAAAGACGAATCTCACGTGAGATGGCGGCTCTTCGAGAGTCTTTAAAAGCGCGTTCCACGCCGCGTTCGAAAGCATGTGACATTCGTCGATAATAAAAATCTTATATGGCGATGAAGTCGGCTTAAATTCAACAGATTCAATAATCGGCTTTACGTCCTCTACTTTATTGTGAGACGCCGCGTCAAGTTCAGTTACATCTAATGAGCGACCTTGGGCAATCTCTAAGCAATTTGTACACTTACCGCAAGGCTCAACACCATTAGGAGAAGTACAATTTAACGCCTTAGCGAAAATACGCGAAAGCGTCGTCTTACCGATGCCGCGAGGGCCAATAAAAAGATAGGCGTTAGCTATGCGCTTAGCCTCGATAGCATGGCGCAAAGTTTTAACTACATGTTCCTGACCGACGACATCATCAAATGTCATCGGACGATATTTTAGCGGCAATGCCGTGTGCAATGATTCAGCCATAGAGCAATTATACCATATTTATCACTTCAGTTGCGAAATTTAACATCTCTATTTCTCCTATTATCGCATTTAACGCGTCGTTTGAAATCAAAACCATGTTCTGATATACTATTGATTATGGGACTTAAACATACACCTATAAAACTAGCTATAATCGGCGGAGGCGCGGCTGGAATGTTCGCCGCGGCCATGGCTGCCGAAAAAAGGATACCCGCTGTTCTCATTGAGCGTAAAGCGCGTCTAGGCTCGAAGGTTCTTATGACGGCTAACGGGCGATGCAATTTTACTAAGGATATTTCTCCTGAGCAATTCCTTAAAGATATTGAATGTCCCGAAGGAAGCCAGAGCGCGAAAGCTGTATCTAAATTTCTCGCGCCATCTTTGCGCGCATTCCCCCCGCGAAAGATCATCTCTTTCTTTAAGTCTCTTAATGTTCCTGTCCGCCGAATGGCTGACGCGCGTATGTTCCCCGCGGATGGTAAAGCGACAACTATCGTTCATGCTTTCGGTGATCTTCTACGCAATACCGAAACACCCATCTTGACCAATAGCCCTGTAACTGAAATTCAGCCATTGAAAAATGGCTTTATTATAGCTTTAAAAAACTTTACTCTTTGGGCCGAGAATGTTCTTATAGCGACAGGAGGCGTTAGCTACCCTAAACTCGGCTCTGTAGGCGACGGCCAAAAATTCGCTCGCGCTCTCGGTCACAAAATTATTCCTTACCGACCTGGATTGATAGGACTAGAAACTTCGGATCCAGAAATAACTCGACGAGCCGGCAGACGATATGAAAATGCTCGCGCTAAGGTCATTTCTCTAGATGGTAAAGTACTTTATGACTATAAAGGTGAAGTTGATTGTGAATCATTCGGTTTAAGCGGAGCGGCCATCTATAATAGCCAGCGTTTTATTGAGCATGCTAATCTTAAAGACTACTCTATTGAAGTTTGGCTAGATAAAGATCGCTTAAAATTTCAAAATCTAAAACCTCGCCCTGTTAAAGAAGCTATCGTGACTATTGGAGGAGTAGCAATAGATGAAATAAATCCCAATACGATGGAGTCTCTTATAGTTCCTGGGCTTTATTTCGCTGGCGAAGTTATTGATATTGATGGCCCGACTGGTGGATATAATTTAACTCTCGCCTTCGCTACCGCTGCTCGTAGCGTCTCGTCGATTCGCTTTTAATAGCTGCTCGTAAATCACTTTTCGGTTCGCAAGGTAATGATAGTTATTTCGCTATCATTAAAAAGCCTTACGGGAAAGCCCGCCCATTGACCGGCGCCAGGCGAGACATATAAAAACGAACCGTCTTCTTTTTTATAAAGCCCTTTAACGAACCCGCCATTAGCTCTCGAAACCAAACAACTTATACCCGGCATAACTCCACCATGCGTATGACCTGAGAGTTGCAAATCAGCGCTATACTTATACTCGCTATTATGAATTTTAGAATAATCAACCTTAGGTCTATGCTGAAGAAGTATCCTAAACTCACCATTAGTCGCGACAGTAAATACACCAGCGGGATCTGGCTTAAAATCATTCACTCGTTCACATTGAATGTCATTTACGCCACCAATGACCAAACCCTCGCGAGGAAACACACTTCTATTATCTAAAATCCTTAGTCCCCACCTCGCGAACAGTATACGCCAATTTAATGAATCAAAATAATATTCATGATTACCTGTTACAAAATAAACTCCATCCCCAGCGGTTAAATTTTTTATTGGCTCAAGATCTCTTCTTCTTTTATCGCTATACCCATCTGACATATCCCCTGTAACACAAATTAAATCTGCTTTAACGCCATTAGCGAGCTCAACTATTTTTTCAGTTCGCCAACGCCTTAATGCGGAGCTGGCGTGGATATCGGTTAAATGAACTATCTTATAACCATCTAAGCTTTTAGGCACGCGCTCACTCTTAATCGTTACTTCTTTTATCTTAGGCGTTTTACATCCATTATATACGCCAACACCAGCAACTAAAGCGGCCAATACAGGTAATGCCAAAAGCCATACCATTCGCCAACGCTCAAACGAAATACGCAGACTTAAAATAAATCGTAAGGGAAGAGTCAATAATGTAAGAGCCAATAACGCACACATCCACGAATACGCCCAGTTCCATACCCATATAACCTTTTCGGGCAATTCGGGCGCGAAAGCATTACCTCCAAGAGCCTCAAAGCACACGAACTTAGAAGCGCAAAAAAGAAATACCATCGCCCAAATCGCCTGGCCGCGTGTTTTAACGCGCCCTGAGATTACGAACGCTGCCATCAACAACGCGGCAAAAACAAAAGGCAGTACAGAAAAGAGTACCTTAAACATAAGATCTCTTAAATCAGAACTTTAACTTATCGCCAGACTTATCAAGCTTTACACGAATGCGTGACTTAGCCTTACCAGCTAAAAGCATATCAGCTAGAGGATCTTCAAGATACTCTTGGACTATTCTTCTTAAAGGTCTCGCGCCAAGAGCACTATCATAACCCTTCTCTACCAAGAACTCGGCAGCTTTAGGATCTAACGAAAGCGAAATATGAGCACTCTTAAGTCGCTCACAAAGCTTAGATGTCTCAAGATCAAGAATCTTTATTAAATCATCCTTCTCAAGCTTTCTAAAGACTACCATTTCGTCAAAGCGATTTAAAAGCTCGGGACGGAATGTTCTTTTAGCTTCACTTATTAGCTTTTCTTTTAAAACATCGTAACTAGTTTCACTAGTCTCGGTAGTAAAGCCCAATGTATGACCTTCACGCGCAAAATCAAAACCGAGATTCGCTGTACAAATAATAATCGTATTTCTAAAGTCGATAACTCGGCCCTGACCATCCGTTAATCTACCGTCATCGAGAATCTGAAGAAGCATATTGCAAACATCACCATTCGCCTTCTCAAACTCGTCGAATAAAACAACAGAATATGGGCGACGGCGAACTTTTTCAGTAAGCTGACCACCCTCATCATATCCAACATATCCGGGAGGCGCACCAACAAGGCGAGACGAAGAATACTTTTCTTGGAACTCGCTCATGTCGAGCGTGATAAGAGCCTTATCATCACCATATACTTTCTCGGCCAACATTTTAGCGAGATGAGTCTTACCAACGCCTGTAGGCCCTAAGAACAGAAAACTACCGATAGGACGCTTAGGATCAGCTAAAAATGCGCGCGATCTCCTCAAAGCACGAGAAATCGCATTAATAGCAGGCGTTTGACCAATAACAACCGAGCCGAGAGACTTCTCCATGCCGAGAAGTTTCTCAGCGGTCGTAGCGTTCATTTTTTCTACAGGTACTCCGCTCATTGAAGAGACAGTTTCAGCCAAATCATTTTCGCTTACCTCCAACATCTCCTCAGAATGAGTTTCGCGCCACTTCGCGAGCGCCTTAGCGAATTCTGCCGAAGCTTCGCGAATCTGTTCGCGATATAACGCAGCAGTATCGAAGTCCCCTTCTTTAACAGCGACATCCTTTTTACCGCGCAATGTATCAATCTTCTCTTGGCGATCGACGAGGCTCTTAGGTCTCGCGCTCGCCGCGGAGCGCATTCTCGCGCCTGTCTCATCTATAGCATCAATCGCTTTATCGGGCAGCTGACGAGATGGTATATAGCGAGATGTAAGCTCCACCGCAGCTTTTAACGCCTCAACAGTAAACTTAACGCCATGATGCTCTTCATATTTAGGAGCAATACCCTTTAAGATATCAATCGTATCAGCGACAGTAGGCTCATCGACCTGGACAGGCTGGAATCGGCGCTCAAGCGCGGCATCCTTCTCAATAGACTTATGATACTCTTTTAGAGTTGTCGCGCCTACACATTGTAATTCGCCGCGCGCTAAGGCCGGCTTTAAAATATTCGCAGCGTCCATCGCTCCCTCAGAGCCACCCGCACCTACCATCGTATGAATCTCATCCAAAAAGAGTATTATATCGCCGCTTCTGGATGTTTCGTCAATAATCTTTTTAAGACGTTCCTCAAACTGACCGCGATACTGAGTACCAGCGACTACGCGCGCCATATCTAGAGCGACAACGCGCTTAGACTGCATCTTCTCAGGAACTTCGCCGCGATGAATCGCCTGGGCCAAACCTTCGACAACAGCAGTTTTACCAACGCCAGCCTCACCAATTAAAACAGCATTATTTTTAGAGCGGCGCGATAAAACCTGAATGATCCTCTTTAGCTCCTTAGTTCGGCCAATTACTGGATCTAGCTTATTAAGTCTAGCCATCTCAGTTAAATCACGACCGAAGGCATTAACAGTCGGAGTTTTTATCGGCTTATGCTTCGACTCGTGAGAAATCTCTTCATTATCCTCTTCTTCACCTTCACCTTCGCCTTGGCTTTCGCCCTTACCAATGCCGCCTTGAGTTCCAGCAGCCATAAAATTCTCAAGCGTAACGCCAGCATTAAAAAGAAGTTGCGCAGCCGCATTCTCACCTTCACGAAGCATAGCCGAGACTAAATTGACCGTATCTACCGCATTACCCTTACCGGCCAGCATTTCGGCGATTTGAAGAACCTTGCGAGTTCGCGCGGTTAGCGGTAAAGCGCCGCGTTGCAAAAGCGAATCGGAGGGAGACGAAATCATCGTCTTCATCGATTCTGAAAGCTCATCCAATTTTAAATCTAACTTTTCGAGTCTACGACACGCTTGGCACTTGGGAATCGCTAAAAGCGAAAGTAAAATATGCTCACAGCCAACATGATCATGGCCTAATTGTCTAGCACAGCTCTGAGAAGCATTAAGCGCATCAAGCGCATTTTTAGTAAACATCACATTCACAGAAACATATCCTCCGCGCTTTCGTTAATTACAACATCTTCAAAACGCTTATTCATATCGTCAGCGCGCGCAGCATCTACCTTATCGCGTTGACGTTGATCTAACATTTCTTCTTTATTATAAATATCAATTGACGCTATGAGAGATTCAATACTACGCAATGTAATCCCTTCAAGCATATTCTCCATAGCCGCTAAGCGTAAGGGAGAGAGAAGATCAAAAAGTTCACCCGACGAAAGAAGACGCGCATTTTTTAAAATCGCCAATGCTCTACAAAGCGAATCTCCAAAGACTCGCGGCATATCTTCAAATAACCTTATTCTCGCATTCAGTTCTTGGGTAATTATCTCTTTACGGATACGCTCGGCTCGCTCTATACTACACGAATACTTTAGCTTATAAACATGGCCCGATTCATTAACTCCATCTATCACATAGCCAACAAGATCCATATCAAGAGCATGCAATGCGCGACGAACAGCCTCTATCTCGCCTATCAAAAAAAGCCCCTCTAACTGAAGCCCCTCAGAAACCATAAGACGCTTATCAACACCTTTTAAAGATAGAGTATTCATCTCTGGCATTGAATTCTTAACGGCTTTAGCAGCCTTATCAATACCAGATACTACGCCGCTAACCGCATTCATCAACGCTTCGATAATCTGAGGCGGAGCTTCTTCACCGCCGATTTGAGTAACAGACATCGATACACCTGGAGGTAATAAAGGCATCTTACGAGTGCGCTGACTCTTCTTTTGACGACGTAACTTCTCCGCCCTGGCGCAATCGCGGCAGACATATAATTCATCTTCGATACCATTGCGCTCTATCTGGATAGCGCTTTCGGCATCCTTCTCATGACACATTTCACATTTCATTGTCGTAAATTATACCATATATTCAGGAATCTATGATTAATCGCAAATAGCAAAACTAGCATAAATAAAATTAATAAAGGTTTATCTCCATACTTAACATACGGAGTAAGAATCTTCGCGGATTGACGAGGTATCGCAACTCTCGCATAACCACATCCAGGCTTATCAAGAAGATATTCGCCTTTTTTATCGCCCCCTAACCACCAGATACTACCATCGGGATAATAAACGCCTGTAACTCCAGAATTGCCAACTCTAATAATAGGGAGCGCGGTTTCACTAGCTCTCGGCGTCGCTTGCCAAACATGTTGTACCGTTTCGTCGGACTCTGAAAACCAACTGTCGTTCGTGATAAAAATAAGAGCATCAGCACCCATTTCTGCAAAGCGTCTAATAAGTGCAGAATCGGTATCCTCAAAGCATATCGCTACCCCAAGCTTAATGCCGTCAAAATCCAATAATTTCTCTTCGCCGCTGCTACAACTTCCTACAGGAGCTAACTTCTGTAAAGCGGGAATTAACTTATCACCAGGTATATATTCTCCAAAAGGCACGAGATGGACTTTATCATAAACTTGAAGCGAAAGTTTTTTAGGATCTATCTTATCATATTGATATAGCGCGGCAGAGTTATATGTATCATCTTTATCTATGCGACATCCGCCACCCAATACTCCTTTCGCATTCGACTTCTTCATCATCCAGCGAGCCCACTCTTCGCACCGATAGGAACCAATCATATTAAATTCAGAAAACGCACTTTCGCCTAGCACGATCAAATCAGGAGACTTAGAAACAACTCGAGAAAGAAGTTCTTCATAAACTACCCAAGGCTCTTTATCAGCTGCCTTAAATGCACAAGGAAAATTACGCTGAATAAGCCCGACAGAAAGAGATTTAGAATTTTCAGATGTATACTTAGGAATATATGTTTTACCACAAGAATGAAGAGCAAAGATTATGAGCATTGGAAGAATAGTCTCTACACTTCTAGCCCATCTAGGAATATTAGTCTCTTCACTTTTAGTAGACTGGACATCATCCTTCTCATCAATCTCTATCGTCTCTTCACCTAGCTCAACACGTTTTTTACGTCTCTTTAACCATGGAGCGAGAACTCGCTCTGCAATTGAAGCTATCGTACCATTAACAAGAATAGCCATGATACTTAGCACATAAACGCCGCCTAATGACGATCCCGCACCAAAACCAGAATTGTGAGCTGCAACACCTAATTGATTCCAAGCGAAGCCTCCCATTAGGCGAGAGCGTAATATCTCCAGCCCCGCCCATAAAATAGGCTCAGCTATTAATATCGCTAAAAGGCGCTTCCAATATGCATCTTTAGCCCTGTCCCAAATCTGCGACGAAAGATATCCGAACGCGCCAAAATACAATGCGCAATACGCCGCGAGTGCACCCCAACCTAATACAACTAAATACCAAGGGCCACCGTTTTTAACGATAGCTGGCATCCACGCGAGAGTTCCAACCCAAAATAAAAAACCGTTAAGAAACCAAAGCTTAAAGCTTTCGCGCGGCGAACGATTACGAGCGAACCAAATTAACGGCGCTAGCGCGAAAAACACATCTGTTCTCTCACTAATGGGCGGATAGCTCGCCCAAAGTAAAAAACCAGGTATAAACCACGCTACTTTTGAGAGAGTTTTCAAAAAGCGTTTTATCATTCTTGACTCCAACTTAAGTCTATACGCGTCGCAACATCTCGCGGCGGATTAAATACCCGCGGCAAACGACGCGTAGTAACCCAAAGAGAATTAGCTTTAAATGAAACTAAACTACTTTCTTTAGAAGGTAATTGAGCAGGCGGAGTAAGTGAAATAAATAACGGAGTAGATTGCTGAGCGAGAAACTCTACAAGATAGCCGCTCTCAGAAAGATATAAAAGATTCTCACTACCATTCTCAGGGCTCGCGACAAAACGTTTAACGCCAAGATCAGTTAATTCAGCGAGTGATGACGAATTAAACGCATAAAGCGACCAATCCGCTGTAATATCGCTAATATCAAGCGACTTTAATGTTTTTAGAGTCGCTAAATCTACCGCTTCCCACTTTAGATACCCTTCACGAGTAAATCTCTTTATCGCTACGCGAAGCTTTTGGTAATTAATTTCTGAAGTAAATACCGGTACTGAGAGCCTAAGAGATGATACTAGAGGATATGTATTGCGAATATCCTCTGGAGTAATCTCTTCACTAACAGTAATTATAACTTCATCCCAGTTACCAGCAGGAACTTTTTGGCCAAAACGAATTTTAAGCGTCTTCTTAGGTAACTTCTGATTAGACTCTTCAAAAAATCCTTCAGTAGCTTCAAGCGCGGCATCTACAGTATCACGCCGAGCTTTATCTCTAAGATAATCAAGCTCCTCTATAATATCGCGCCTTAAATCATTTAAAAAACTCATCGGGGCGAAAAGCCTATCAGAATCAATAACACTTAACGAACCAAGACTATAATCAGTACCACCTAATTTGGAAAAAGCTTTTTCTATAGCCTCATAAGTTCGTTCGGGATTTTTAGCCTGAGTAAAATCCCCTTCGACACTAGCTTTAGCTAATACGCCATCTACTTCAGCTGTGACCGTAATTAACCTAGGCGTAAGCTCAACTTTAAAATCTGTTTTAGCGTACCCACAATAATCGGCAGGTCTAAAGCTTGGCACAGGATAAAGGCGCTTAACCTCATTAGACATTGAGCAATAAATGTTAGTACCCGCCTTAACATATTTTAAAGGCTTAAACTCCTCACGCTCATCGTCGGGCAACAAAATCTCAACATCACAATCGGCAGGAACTTCAAATTGATTACTGCGCGAGATGGCTGTACGCATCTCAGTTATCCCAAAGCCTAATGGCTTACCACCTTGAGGAGCGGGAATTTGAAGACCGTCATGACGCTCTAGCGCACGCATAGTATGAAATCTAAGCCAGCTGCGCCCATCACGATCTTTGGTTACACGTTTTAACTTACCGACAAATGTTCCTAAATGACCTAAACTCGTCTCATCAATAACATCACTATTAGCGCCATTAAAATACAAATCAGTCGTACGACGCGAATAGACAGTCTCCAAATTCTTTAACGCGACATTAGCCGCAGACTTATCCCCATCTAAAATAGCTCTATAATACGCAGTAGCCGCGGCAACATATAAAGGAGACTTCATGCGCCCTTCGATTTTTAACGAGGCTACTGACGCGTCAACGAGCTTTTTAACATCATCACCAAGTCTAAAATCCTTCATTGAAAAGGCGAGTGACTTACCACCATTTTCAGACTCGTAAGGCAATCGGCAATAATAAGCGCATTTACCGCGATTACCGCTACGATTCTTCTCCATTGCAGAAAAAAGACAAAGACCAGAAATCGAATAACATAAAGCGCCATGAATAAAGCATTCCAACTCAATATCGCCGCACCTCTTAGAAATCGAAGTTATCTCAGCGATTGAAAGCTCGCGCGCTAAAACAACTCGCTTAAAGCCTAACTCTCCTAGCGCTAAAACGCCCTCTAAATTATGAGCGACCAACTGCGTTGATGCGTGAAGTTCAAGAGATGGAAAAAACTCCCTAGCTATTCTAGCTATACCAAGGTCCTGAACAATTACAGCTGAGGGCTGACATGAAGCTATAACTGAGAGCTGCTCAACCGCACGCTCTAAATCGCCCTCGTCAATTACTGTATTAAAAGCGACATATACCTTCTTATTCTCAGCGCGAGCATAGCGTATAAGATTTTTAAGCTCATCTCGCGAAAGATTCTTAGCGAACGCCCGCGCCGAAAACTCAGCTAGAGAACAATAAACCGCATCAGCACCCGCGCGAAACGCGGCGAGTGCTGAATCGAAGTCACCAGCTGGAGAAAGTAATTCTACGCTCACAGCCCGCTAAAATCAAGCGTCGCGAAATAATCGTCGAGCGTCTCGGCGCGACGGATCTCTTTCACTGAACCATCTTCTTCGAGAAGAAGTTCCGCGCTACGAAGTTTACCATTATACTGAAAGCCCATCGCATGACCATGAGCGCCAGCATCGCAAATTACAACTAAATCGCCGCGCTCAAGAACAGGAAGAACGCGCTGAATAGCGAACTTATCGTTATTCTCGCAAAGCGAACCTGTTACATCGTATACACTCGTAACACCCGAATTCTCCTTGCCGGGAACGACGATTTCGTGATATGCGCCATAAAGAGCTGGACGCATCAAATTCGACATGCAAGCGTCGAGACCAGCATAAAGGCGATATGTACTCTTAATGTGACGTACGCGAGAGACTAAATATCCGTAAGGTCCAGTTATCGAGCGCCCGCACTCCATATAAAGCTTAATAGGCTTTAGACCCTTAGCTTCGACGAGCTCTTCGTACGCCTTTTTAATACCTTCGCCAACGACCTCAAGCTCCATAGCCTTATCGGTAGGCTTATAAGGAATGCCGATACCGCCGCCAATATTAATGAATTCAAAATCAATACCAACCTTCTCGTGAATCTCACCAGCTAACTCAAAAAGAATCTTCGCAGTATCAATAATATAATCGGCGTTAAGCTCATTCGAGGCTACCATAGTATGAAGACCAAAGCGTGTAACGCCCGCAGCCTTCATCTTAGCATAACCCTCAATAAGCTGCTCACGAGTAAAGCCATATTTAGCTTCTTCAGGCTTACCGATAATGGCATTGCCGCCCTTTAACGGACCAGGATTATAGCGGCAGCAAAATACGCGATTAGGTAGCTCTTTTTCAAAGCCATCAAATCCTGCGCATGAAGAGAGAAAATAATCCCAATGAGTAATATCGTCAAAATTGACAATCGCTCCTAATTCCCAAGCGCGGCGAAACTCTTCAGCGGGAGTATCGTTAGAGGTGAACATTATCGCCTCACCCACATTACCGACCCTCTCGGCGAGCTCAAGCTCGGCCATCGACGAGCAATCTGAACCAAAATCAAACTCTTTTAAAAGCTTCATCAAATACGGATTGGGAGCCGCCTTTACCGCGAAATACTCGCGAAAGCCCGCATTCCATGAAAAAGCTTTTTTAAGACGCTCAGCATTGCGACGGATAGCCCCCGCATCGTACACATGAAATGGCGTAGGCCACTTTTTAGTAATTTCTTCAAGTTTTTCTTTGGTAAAAGGCAATGTTCTCATCTTCAGTATTCCAATTGTTAATATTAATGAATCTTTATATATGTTTCAGCTTTCAATCGTTCAATCCACTCATCATATAGACGCTTTGATTTAGCTTCTTTAACATTCGCTTCGATATCTGCATACGCATCTACAAAAGCGCGTTTAGCGGATGATTTCTCATCATCCTTGCGAAGTAAAAAATTCCAACCACCTATCTCAATCCACTGAGAAATCGCACCTTTAGGAGTTTTGGCGATTTCTTTACAAACAACCTCGCTAAACTCATCTTCAGCTACAATATCTTTATAAGCGCCGCCCTCTTTAGCGCGCTTATCAGCAGAATACTTTTTAGCTAGGCTAGAGAAGTCTTCTTTTTTAAGAAGATTGGTAATTTCAGTTTTTTTCGCCGCGTTCTCGGGCGAAAGCAATATAACCGAAACACTTACCTTATCCCCAGCCGAATAACGCGAAGAATTTTTTTCGTATTCCTCGCGCATTTCAGAGGGAGATGCTGTAACAAACTTATCTACGATAGTCCAGCGCATCGCTGCGACGACCATGTCTTCTTTAATTTTCCTGCGCCAGTCAACCTCAGAAATTTTACGCTCAACTAGCATAGCCTCGAGTTTAATGCGATCTCCGCCGAAAGAATCATCGACAATCGCACGAATACGATCCTCTACGACCCAATCTTGCATAGTAAGCTTAGCTTTCGTAGCTGCTTTCAAAATAAGCTCGCGCTCTACGAGCCTATTGCGAAACTCAACGTAACGACTTTCGTCAGAAATGCCGCGTCGCATCATCTCTTCGAGAACATCGCTACGTAAGATAGTCACATTCCCGACAGTCGCCGCGACGCCGTCTACTTCAACGGCATTCGCGGCTACCATCATAAATGCAACGGCACAGAATAATAATTTTTTCATGTATCGTTAATAATTAGAGCATCGCTGCAATACCAGCGCCTACCATCGGAGCGTCATCAACCTGAGGCGTAATCGTATAATGGATATTACGATCCTTAACGAGCATCTCATCGAGTTCACGACGTACATCATCAGCGAACGGAACTGCGCGGGTCTTGTAATAAGTTGAACCGTCAGCATTAATAGCTACAGGAGCTGATGCGTCAACGCCCTCGCCAGACTTAATTACGAACGCCGCGAGCTGAATCGCCGTTAATACGACAGCACGCTCAAATACGGGAATACCTAAGCGACGCGCAACATCAGCATCGGCGCTCTCGGCAAAAATCGTATCGAGAACATTCTCGCGACCAGGCTTCTTGAACGAGGCGCAGAAATTATCAAGATCCATAGTTTCGAGCGAGCCGAGACCAAGAATCGCCGAAGCCGCCTTCTGAGAGAAGAGGCCTTCTTTAGCAGCAGCCTTATAAATCTCAAGACCGAGCGCTCCAAGATAAGCGCCAGCGATCTTCTTTTCGAAAAGGCCGAAGCCGGGATTACCGCTCTTCGCATCAACCGCCTTATCGAAGGTGCTGTCAGGCGCCTTGTCGAACGAACCAGATTCAGCGTTGATGATCATTGAACCTTCGGGATCAGCGTCGGGAAGCTTAGTAATGTTCTTATTCTTCTCTACATAAGCAGTATTAGTACCTGTACCGAGAATAAAGCCTATGTAAGAAGAATAAGTCTTATCACCCTCAGTAGCCTTAGCCGCCAAAAGCGTAGCTACCGTATCATTCACAACAGCGATAGACTTACCGCCCGTGCGAGCGAGAAGCTCCTTACCAACGTACTGACCAACAATGCCAGGAGCTTCGATATTCTTCGTCCAACGAACGAGCTTCGCATCAAGATCACTCGTCGCTTCAGCCGGATACGAGAAGCACCAACCTACCTTCTCTACCGTCGCTTTACCCTCAAGGCGCTTAACTTCTGAAGCGAAGGCATTATAAAAGGTTTCTACATCAACCTCGCCCTTCGTTCCAGGCATAGGCTGATTGCACTTGTCTTCAACAGCTGGAGGAATAGTAACGATACCGCCGCGGAAATTCGTACCGCCAGCATCAAGAACAATGGCCTTAGCGCCCTCGGGTATCTTACCATTTACGCCGACATAAGTCGGAATCATCATTAAAGAGGACTTCTCACCCTTAAGACCTTTTTCCATCTCAGAGATGAGAGAGGCCAACATAGCCTGGCGGTTAATCTCTTCAGCGAGAACAAAACCGTTATCTTTAAGCAATTCTTCAGGCGTTTTCATTTATTAATCCTTTCACTAAGGTTATCCAATCTTCATTAGAGAGCACTTCGGCCCTTGCAGTAGATTGTATCAAATCTTTGAATATACTGCCAAGTTGTTTACGACGATGCTCAAAGGCTCTTTTTGTCAAACTGTGAAAAAGTTTACGTTCTTCGACAGAAAGTGCAATATTTCTATCATGACGCACTAGTTTAACAACGCTCGAACAAATCTGAGGTCTAGGCCAGAAGCAACTTGGAGGGAGCTTGCGCAAGATTTTTACATCATAATCAAGCTGAGCCCAAACACCTGATAAAGAACGCGTTTTCGACCCTTCTGGCGCTGCTAAACGCTCTGCAACTTCGGTTTGAACTAAAACCGTCATAGAACGAATGCGCCGCGCAACTACTAAATCGAGTAAAATTCGAGTTCCCGCTTGGTATGGTAAATTCGATACCATCGCATCAAATTCTATCTCACTCCCACCCTTAGCAATATACTTTAACGCATCGCCAGCTATAACATCTAGCTTTTCGGGCGAGCCCAATGATTCTTTAAGGCGCGAAGCTAATACAGGGTCTTTCTCTACAGCTGTTACAGAAACGCCGCGCGAAAGCATCTCTTCGGTTAATACCCCAAGGCCGGGACCTACTTCGAGAATTTTAGCGAAGGAGAGATCTTCAATATCGCCAAGACCCGCATCAACTATGCCTAATAAAGCGTTTCTATCTATAAGAAAGTTCTGCCCCAAAACCTTATTGGGGTGAAAACCATTTTCAATACACCATGCTTTTACTTGGCTAGGGCTAGTTAGATTCATATTAAAATATCCTATCTGCGATTTCTATATGTTCCCAATTAGGATTATCTATGGGGCCTGTGACTTTAAATTCAAGAAGAAGCTTTGTAAATGGGTATGTAAGAGGATGTATGATTTTACTCGCGATAGATTCTTTTTTCGCAAATTGAACTCTAGCTACAAAGTCAAGATTATCCTTCGCTATATCATATCGCCCCCAACCTTTAACCGACACTAAACCACCCTCTATATATAAATTATCAGTTATAAAAACTCCATTATCAAAAGTAAAATCAGCTGAAGCTTGAGTTTGATCTACTAAAAATGAAATTCCTGGCACGCGCTCAGCTAAAATTCCTGTCAATCCTGAAAATAGTTTCATCCTAGCTAAATGACCATTAGTAATCTTAGCTCTCCCACGGCCGTCTACACTCTGCCATATATTTGTAGAAACCTTACCAGAAATATCTAAATCAATATCCACATCCCCCTTTCGCTCGCCTAAATCAAACGAAAAGGCATCTGCCAATTCTTTAAGTGAGCCGCCCTGATACGACCCTTTTAGCTTAAAGTGGGCCTTATCATCTTCAAACTTCTCACAATATATACCGCTCGAAAACTTAACTTTACCTCCACTTATCCCTTTCATTTCAGCATCAATAGAAACTACATCACATTCCAAAGAATATCGCCCAGCCAAATCAACATATTTATAGCCATCTAAAGCCCCAGATTGAGCCTTAAACTCTCCGCGAAGACTATTTAAGTCAATATCATCTGAAGATGTTCCCGTTCGACCCTTAACAGTTACGAGGGGATTTAAATCTAAATTAACAAAACTTAGCAATGACGGATCCATAAAATCAGCGATCTTAAGAGCGCTTTCTATATCCAATTCATTTTTCACATCATAATCTAGCTTATATCTACCCGAAAAATCATCAACCGTCAACCATCCACTTAAAGATTTATTAGCATGATTTTCAGATGAATCAACAAAAACCTTTAAAGCAACAATTCGCTTATCTTCTTTAATCTTAGAATAAAAAAGTAGTCCTCCTTTAGCAAAAGCCATAGGAACTAAATTATACTTACCCATCTTCGTAACATCTAAATTAAGTAGCATATAAAAATCTAAAGTAAATAAATCTACTTCGATTTTACAGTCAGCATCAACTGGTTTATAAATATCAGTAAACGCATCCATATACGGTAAAGAACATTGGATATCTAGCGCTTCAAGAAGAGGCCTAATTTGACGTTGTGTAGCTGCCCCACCGAATTTCGTCCTAATTTTTTGATTCTCTAAGTCTACCGTAAGATCCCCCGTAACAATAGTGTCGCAATCTCGACCAGGTAAATCAACCCTAACATCATTAATAACAATACACTTTTTATCTGGTACAGTTTTAACCTTACATGAAACTGTATCAGGGGTCAATCCTAATATTTGAGGCGAATTCAATGTAACCGAAAGGCCCTTAATATTTGGAATATCAAATTCCAATGGCGCTAGAGGGAGCGTACTTTCAGGAATATAATAATAGCTATCAGGTAAGCGTTTATACTCTAAGCCATCAATTATTAATTCCTTGCCAAAAAAGTCATAATGTATACTTTTTGCAGCAGAAACGGGATTATTAAACGAATTCTTAGAATGCTGCTCACAAAAAATCGTTAACCCCTGCAATCTTAAACCATTGTTAAAGCTAAAATAGGCGCTCTTACAATCTATAACTAGATTATCGTTAGATACACGCTCAAGAATAAAATCTAAAATAAAATCAGGTAATCTCTGCTCACGTACAAAGAGACTTCCCAAAAACAAAATAAAGACGATGAATAGCAACTTCATCGCCTTACTCATGTATTTGAAAAAAATCTTTATAGCCTTCTTCACCGGCTTAAAACCTCAAGTGCACGTTTATTTAATTGGCAGCCCCTAGGAGAGTCGAACTCCTCTTTCCTGGATGAGAACCAGATGTCCTAGCCGATAGACGAAGGGGCCATACTGTTTTTGGTGCACCCGGTGGGATTTGAACCCACACACCTTGCGGCACCAGAACCTGAATCTGGCGTGTATGCCAATTTCACCACGGGTGCTACGGGGAGATAGTATCTCATATATTGGTGATTTTGTCAACCCCGCTTTTGAAGCTTTTTTCCTTCCTTGACAGTAAAAGTTACTTGTGCGATAATGCATTCACTTTGAAAGAAGAATATAAAACTGATTCTATCACGAAAGAGAAATGTTCTGGCAACTGCTTACGTTGTCATTATGTGAGTGATTGCCCTGCGCGCAAAGTCGCCAAATCATCTACAATAACACTTTCTAATGCCACTAAAATTTCGTCTTCACACAATAAAGACGGCATAGGATTCACAATTGACGTAGGTAGCACTACCTTAGCCGTAGAACTCTACGATTTACGCTCTGGCGCTCTTTTAGCTAGCGGTGGCGCTATTAACCCCCAATCTGCCGTATCATCAGATGTAATAGGGCGCATCGTAACTGCAGAAAAACCTGATGGGCTTGAAACTCTACAAAAGCTCGTACTACAGGCATTATATAACCTAATTTCATCTGTATGTGCTAAGACTAACATCTCACCTAACGATCTTTCTGACGGTGTTGTAACCGGCAATACCATTATGCTACATATCCTTTTTGGAAAATCTCCTTCAAATCTTGGCAGAGCACCTTTTAAATTAGAATGGTTCGCAGGTTCCAGCGAGACACTTTTGGGTCATACGGTATGGATAGCGCCTTTTATCGGAGCATTCGTTGGCGCCGACTTAATGTGTGCGCTTATTGCCGCTAACTTTAATAACGCAACATCCAATCAACTTCTTTGCGATATTGGTACTAATACTGAGATTGCTTTACACATTGGCGAGAAGATTTACGCGGCATCTACAGCCGCGGGACCTGCCTTTGAATCTACCGGCATAAAAGGCTCAGAGCTTCTCGACACGATGGCCAGACTACTATTCAATAATACAATCTCTATAACAGGCGAAATTAAATCTGAATATATTACCTTAGAAGACGGCCGAATTCTAAAAAATGCCGATATAAGAGCTGTCCAAACCGCCAAAGCTGCAATTGCCGCGGGTATTTCGACTATGCTTGATGACGCTAAGACTTCTTCTGATGAGCTTTCAGAAATTTATCTCGCTGGAGGATTCGGCAGTAACCTTAATCCAAATTCAGCTGTCACAATCGGGCTTATACCTAAAGCTCCAAAAGCAAATATGATTTCATTAGGTAATGCCGCTCTTACAGGCGCGGCGTTACTGCTGCTTAATCCGCAAGAGCGCCAAATTGCAGTAGAACTCTCCAAAAAGATTCAATTAGTCGATTTAGGCGGCAATGACACCTTCTATAACTACTTTATAAAAGCTCTTTATTTTAGCCCTTTTAAATAACTAATTTACCCATATTACCCGGGCTAAGGGATAATACTTTTTTATAAACGCTTCACCCTTCTGACGCCCTAAAATAAACATAACAGTAGAAAGACCATCAGCTGTCATAGCGCTCTCAGGATGAATTACACTTACTGAATAAATAGAATTTTTAATATCTCCGCCAGTGCGCGCGTCTTTTATGTGCTTACCTCTAAAATATTCACCACTCGTCGCTACAGCCTCATTGGATTTCAAAACTAATGTATCACTCGACCCATGAAATCCAATCGTCCACTCGCCCGAAACAACTCTTAAATTACCTCCTAAATCTATGAGTATATCAGGACCATTAGGATATGCTTCTTTTATTTTTTCCGTCGCTAAATCAACTGCGTAGCCTTTGGCTATCGCGCCTAAATCTAATGTACCCTCTCCTCGCCAGCGCGGACTAAAAGCGCCTAAAGTCTCTCGCTCAAGTTCAAAAGCCTTTTCATAACATGGCCTCACCAACGGTGAACAATTCTCCAAAATCTCTTTTTCGCTAAATTTAGCTAGCCTACTTAACTCAGAATTAACATCATGCGCATTCAGTAACCGCTCAACCTCTAAAAAAACATCTTTAACTACATTACAAACTTCTTTAGAATTCCCGCCGCGAACTTTAACTGATGCGACAGTTCCCATCGAGGTGAACTCTAAAGACGAGATATCCTCGCTCTGGCGCCCACAACCTAAAAGCGAGCCCAAAACGAGGATAGCTAAGAATGCTTTTTTAAGCACTTTATTACTTTTTAGAAGCCTGATTTGCAGGTGTAGTCTTAATAAGCTCGGCAATTTTCTCAGTTGTCTCCGGATTAGCCTTTAAATATTCAATCGTAGCGAGCGAACCTTGAGCGAGCTGTACATCACCAAACGAATACCAACTGCCGCGCTTCTCGACAATCCCGCGTTCAACCGCCGCATCGAGAACACTGCCCTCATAAGAAATACCACAGCTGTAAAGAATATCAAACTCAGCTTCAGTAAAGGGCGGAGCGACTTTATTCTTTACTACCTTAACGCGAGTGCGGTTACCTACCACTTCATTAGCCGTATTCTTAATAGCGCCAATGCGAAGAACCTGAAGACGGCAAGAAGCATAGAACTTAAGCGCCTTACCGCCAGGCGTCGTCTCGGGATTACCGAACATAACACCAATCTTATCACGAACCTGATTCGTGAAGATACAAAGCGTCTTAGTATTCGAAATAACACTCGTTAATTTACGCATGGCCTGCGACATCAAGCGCGCTTGAAGACCCATGTGACTATCGCCCATATTACCGTCAATTTCAGCCTGAGGCGTCAATGCCGCGACTGAGTCTACTACGATAACATCTAACGCGCCAGACTTGCAAAGCTGCTCACAAATTGTAAGCGCTTCTTCGCCGGAATTAGGTTGAGAAACAATGAGATTATCAAGATCAACACCAATCTTCTTAGCGTAAGAGGGATCTAGAGCATGCTCCGCATCGATAAACGCCGCAACACCGCCAGCTTTTTGGGCATTAGCTACGACATGCAATGCGAGCGTTGTTTTACCCGATGACTCGTGGCCATAGCATTCGATAATTCTGCCGCGAGGTAAACCGCCTACGCCAAGCGCCATATCTAAGCTCAATGCACCAGTAGGAATTACATCAATCTGCTTAACATCTTGGTCGCCAAGACGCATAATCGACATCTCGCCAAATTCCTTACGAATCTGACTCATTACCGCGTCAAGAGCCGTATTACCAGTCGTGGTAGCCTTCTTCGTTTCTCTAGCCATATTTCTCCTTATTATAAATTATTTAAATGAACTCTAATATTATATCTTATTTAATCGCGCTTTTGGCCGAAGTCTGGCTGGCGACGCCCAAGAAAAGATTTACGACCATTGCGCTTTTTATTCGCCTTGTTACGATTAGCCGGATGCACCCACGGCGCAGGAGCTAAGCCCTCGCCTTCTTTACCGTTTTTACGATCTGCCGCGGAACTATGATATGGATGATCCCTATCGACAGGGATAGTCTTTTTAATAAAGCGCTCAACCGCCTTAAGCTGATTACGCTCAGACGATGTTACGAAACTAATCGCCGCGCCCGATTCGCCAGCACGCGCAGTGCGCCCAATGCGATGAACATAGCTCTCGGTTTCGAGCGGCAGCTCCATATTAATTACGCACGAAACATCAGGAACATCAATGCCGCGGCTTGCAATGTCGGTAGCGACCAACACCCTAACATCACCGCGCCTAAAACCTTCTAACGCACGCGTGCGCTGATTCTGGGTCTTATCAGAATGGATCGCGGCAGATGGAATTTTAGCTTTAAATAACCTTTTATTGACTCTATCAGCGCCATGGCGCATCTTCGCGAAAACAATAACCTTAGTCCATTCGGGATGAGACTCTAAAAGATGGACTAAAAGCGAGTCTTTATCATTCTTCTCGACCATCATAACACGCTGATTAATCTTCTCGACAGTCGGAGCTTCGGGAGCGATCGTTATCTCAACGGGGTCAGTTACGAGTTCCGCGGCGAGTTTACGAATCTGAGGCGACATTGTAGCAGAGAAAAAGAGCGACTGGCGCGCCTTGGGCAATTTAGAGATAATTCGCTTAATATCAGGTAAAAACCCCATATCTAGCATTCTATCGGCCTCATCAAGAACAAAACACTCGACCTGATCTAAAAAGATTATACCCTGAGTCATTAAGTCTATTAATCGCCCAGGACACGCAATCAACGTCTCAGCGCCCTTCTTAATATCCTTAACCTGGCCAAATTGAGATACGCCGCCAAATACACACGCGAACGGTAACTGAGCATGCTTAGAATACTTCTTAACATTCTCGGCAGTCTGAGCAGCTAGCTCGCGCGTCGGCGAAAGAACGAGCGCACGCGGATGGCCAGTTCGACGCGGTTTACGAACCTTAACGAGATGATTTAAAATCGGCAGCATAAACGCCGCGGTTTTACCCGTACCAGTCTGAGCGCAACCAATCAAATCGCGACCTTTTAAAAGTACAGGAATCGCTTCATCTTGAATAGGGGTGGGAGTTTTATAGCCCGCATCAGCAATAGCGTGTTGAATCTTCTGGTCTAACTTACCGAAAATATTGCCTTCGAACATCGTCTTAACCCCCGCATTTAGTGAAGATGGTGGCGAGAAAGGGGATCGAACCCTTGACCTTAGGCTTATGAGTCCTGCGCTCTACCAA
>JAGBTH010000120.1 GCA_017631385.1 Kiritimatiellia bacterium | reverse complement strand
TCGCAGGAACTCTGAAATTCGCCGCGGGCGTTCCTACAGAAATCTTATCGATCATACATCCCGACATTGCCGCGAGCCCCAGCATCCAAGCCGAACCCTTAAGAAAATCTCTACGAGTCCCCTGAGAACTCCTCGGGACATACTCTTCACTATTCCGAAAATCTGAATTTGCTTCTATATAGCCTTGAGAAGAATATAACATATTAAGGTCTTTCCTCATTCATTGAATGCTATCGAATATTCTATACTTGGATAAGCACTCATCTTCATTAACATCAATTATACCACTTTAACGCACAAAATAAAAGCGCGGCGATTCGCACAAAGTTTCCGCGTCAAATTCTCACTTCAAAAACCATCCTCTATCCGCCGCGGATATTTTGATGCGCTTCTTAGGCGCTTAAGATGCGCATCTTCGTGGCTTAAGATGCGCATCTCAGGCGAAAATGATGCGCATCATTTCACTAAACGCGTTAACGGTGCGGAATTGTGCGAAATCGTTTCGTTTCTTATGTATTTTACATAACTAAGGGTTTTGAAACTAGATATAAAATTTACTATAATTCCCTTGCTAACACAATCCTAACATAAAATAGATATACTTTTATCTATCATGAAAGACATTCTAACTATTATCTTGACGGTGGCGGGCGGTCTTGGTACGTTCCTCCTTGGTATGAAACATCTCTCCGAAGGTCTTCAGGCTTTAAGCGGCCGCGGGCTTAAAAAGGCTATGTCGCTAGCTACGACCCACCGACTCGCTGGCGTAATGACAGGATGTATTTCCACAATTATTGTTCAATCTTCATCAATTATTACAGTTATCGCCGTAGGATTTGTTTCATCGGGACTATTAAACCTAACTCAAGCGATTAATGTAATTATCGGCTCTAATATAGGTACTACTACTACCGCTTGGCTTATCGCTTTTGTACCTAGCGTCGGGCTTCTTGGTCTTTCGGTTATCGCTATTGGCGCTATTCTTTACTTCTTCGTTAATAAAGAATCCGCCCATAACCTCGGTCTCGCGCTTATGGGTTTAGGTTTCGTATTTATGGGCTTACACTGGATGAAAGAAGGTTTAGAGCCCATTAAGAATAACGAGACTATTCTTAATACCTTTAGATCTCTCGATGCTGGTACTGTCGGCGGATTATTAAAGTGCTTTTTAGTTTCGCTTCTTTTTACTGCTGTTGTCCAAAGTTCTGCCGCGACTACAGCTATCGCGATGACGCTTTCGATCCAAGGCATCATCACCTTCGAAACTGCCGCGGCTACTGTATTTGGCATGAATATCGGAACTACCGTTACTGCATGGCTCGCGGCGTTTAACAGTACTACCGAGGCTAAGAGAACGGCTATCGCCCATACGCTCTTTAATGTTGTCGGCACGCTCGTTTTAATACCGCTTTTCATTCCTGTAATGTTGCCTCTTACAAAGAGTATCTTCCCGAATTGGGCTAGCGAACCTGCCGCGCCTATGGCCGCGATTCATACGGCCTTTAATATCGTAACTACCATCCTATTTATTCCGTTTGTTAAGCAGTTCGCTCAATTTATTACCTGGCTTATCCCTGCTAAGGCTAAGGGCTTTGAACAAACTAAACTTACTTATATTGATAAGCACGTTAAACTCTCGCCTCAAATTGCCTGTGAACAGGCCTTCCGTGAAGTCCTCTTTATGGCTAACAGCAATGTCGAGATGATGACTAATGTTAAAAACGCGATTTCTGGGACTGCCGACGAGAATGAAGTTGAGCATGTATTCCGCCGCGAAGACATTTTAGATAGAGTTCAGCAAGAAATTACCGAGTTCTTAGGCCGCGTTATGACTACGCGCTTACCATTAAATGTCGCTGATCAGGCTCGCGCCCTTTTAAGAATTACCGATGAGTTAGAATCAATTTCTGACGCTGAGTGCACAGTTGTAAAGGCTCTTAAGCGCTTTCGCTCGAGTGGTGGCGAATACGAGAGCGAAGCTAAAGAGGTAGTCCTTGATATCCATGCTAGACTCTCAGCCTTCGCTGAAGCTGTAAATGTCTCTCTTAAAGCTAGCGGTACTGAAATGGGAGTTAAGCCAGTCGCTAACGCTGATGAACTCTCCGAGGATATCCGCACTCGCGTACGTGACGCGCGCCAGGCCGCGCTTTTAACGGTTGGCGACGCGCCTATGCGCACGCTCGCTCAGCTTGATATTTTAAACGCTTGTGACCGTATTCGTAGCTGCTATCTCAACATTTCTCAGACAGTAGCTGGCGGTAAACACGTCTAAAATATGGTATCATATAAGGTATGTCCACCGAAACAATTGTCATTATAGAAGATGATTCAGCCATTAGGAGCGTACTTAACATAGCTCTAAAAGGCGCTGGATATACCATAGTAAAAGAAGCTGAATCTGGTGACGAAGGCCTTAAGCTCGTTAATGAGCTTAAGCCTTCATTGATTTTACTAGATTTAATGTTACCTGGTATAGATGGATTTACCGTTTGCTCCAAAATACGTGAAAACCCCGAAACAGCTTCTATACCGATTATAATGCTCACTGCGCGTAGCGATGAGAATGATATTATTCGTGGGCTAGAATGCGGAGCTGACGATTATATAACTAAGCCCTTCTCGCGCCAGGTTTTATTAGCGCGTATTCGCGCTGTTTTACGCCGTCCTCAATCTAGAAAAACTGACGCGACTATAGAGTTTGATGGATTATCAATCAACGACGAAACCCACAAAGTCGTCCTTAAAGGTAAAACGCTTGATTTAACTGGTAGCGAATACCGCGTCCTTTCGCTCCTTCTCTCGCGCCCTGAGCGCGTATATACGCGCTCCCAAATTATTGATCTTACCCAAGATCCCGATAAAGCTGTAACCGATAGAGCAGTCGATGTCCAAATTGTCGGCCTTCGCCGTAAGCTCGGCTCATGGGCGAATCACATCGAAACTATCCGCGGCGTCGGCTACAGATTCCAGCCTTAATCCGCCGCGGATTTTTATGCGCTATAACAACGCTCTAAGAACACTTAAAGCAAAAATCGAGGCTGTTTCGGCACGAAGAATTCTAGAACCTAATGAGACTGGATGGGCAATATCTAGTAACGAAGTAAGCTCTTCGTGTGTAAAATCACCTTCCGGACCGATATAGATAGCATAATCCCCCATCGCATTAATCTTTTTAGCTGCCAATACTTCTTCGGCCAGTAATTTAGGCGGAGGAGTAGTAAGCGCACCGAAAAAACAACGTGTCTTTTTTACTATTTCTAACGACGCCTTAAAATCAACAATTTCGCTAATCTCAGGTAAAAAGACCGCGTCAGATTGACGACCAGCCTCCTCGACGATTCTCGTCCAACGTTCGCGCTTAGCCGCTCGCTCTGTCGCCGGTATGCGCACTATCGTTCTATCTGAAATTATAGGAACTATCCTATCGACACCTAACTCTGTAGCCTTTTCTAGCGTCCAATCCCAACGAGCGCCCTTCGTTACGCACGCAAAAAGCGTAATCGTCGCGGCAGACGGCTTAGTATGGTGCATTAACTCGCCAGCAGCTTCTAATTGCTTAAGACTAGCATTATAACGATAAATGCGCGTTACCCCCCTACCATCAAAAAGTTCTACTTCTTCACCATTTTTAGGGCGTAGAACTTTTAGATGGTTAGCAGCCTCGCGTGAAATGGCGGGAGCATCGTGCGAAAGGATTTCGGTACTAGCTAAGAGTCTATGCATTGGATTTTATCAAAGTCCCTTTTTAGCGTATTTTAGACCAATCTCTAAACCGCGCAATTCCGCCAAGCCAATAAGGCGCCCGCCATAACTATAGCCGCAATAGCACTTACGCGACTTATCAATCTCTAAAAAACGCCCATGGTCTGGACGAACGACTATTTTTTCGCCGCGGCGCTTTTCTTCTTTAAGAAACGCTTCAAAGAGTGCTGGAATATTAGTCTGACCAACTAAATGGCACTGAGACTCATGAAAGACCTTATCGTCAGTATACTCTAAGTTTCTAAAATGGCAAAAATAGACGCGCTTACCGAACTTTTTCATTATCTCTACCGCGTCATTCGCCTTATCGCCACCCAACGAACCTGTGCAAAGCGTAAGTCCAACATGCTTAGAAGGACACTTTTTATACATCTCGGCAATATCCTTAGCGTTCGACAAAATACGTGGCAATCCAAAAATCGGATGAGGCGGATCATCGGGATGAATGCACATATTTACACCAGTCTCTTCGAGAACAGGAGTAATCTCGTTTAAAAACCAATACATATTCTCACGAAGCTTCTTATCATCTATACCCTCGTAAGTTTTAAGCTGAGCGAGAAATTCTTCAGGAGTTAAATCATCTACTGTACCTGGTAAGCCACAAAGCACTGAATCAGCTACGCGCTTACGCCCCTTCTCATCAAGTTTATCCCAGACTTTCTTAGCTTTTGAGCGCGTTTTAGCATCATACTCTTTCTCAGCGCCAGGACGCTTTAGATAGAACATATCAAATCCAGCGAGCTCATACTCATTATACTCTAGACACGTTGAACCATCAGGCAAGGCATATTCAAGATTAGAGCGCGTCCAATCTAGAACGGGCATAAAATTATAGCAAACTGTCTTAATACCGCATTTAGCGAGATTACGAAGAGTCTCTTTATAATTAGCGACATACTTTAAATAATCGCCAGTATGCTTTTTAATATCTTCATGAATCGGTACTGACTCAACTACCGACCATACCATACCTGCTTTTTTTACCTTATCTGCGCGAGATTTAATCTCTTTAACTGGCCATACTTCGCCTGGTTTACGCTCATATAGAGCCGCTACTACATCTGTAACTCCAGCTTGGCGAATTTCTTTAAGAGTAATTGAATCACTATCGCCATACCATCTCCAACCTTGTTTCATTATATCTCCTCCTTATAATATGTATAACCGTTAGGGCCTTTATTTAAAAACTCTTTAATTGGACCATTTTTAGCTGTTGACTTGAAATCTATAGGATATGCTTCTTGTAATGAGCTAGTAACATAATCATACGCGAAATACTCTAACGTTCGTCCCATCGCTCGACAACTCATCACAAAATCTGTTATTCTCTTTAAATTAAGATCGACAACAATATAACAAACTATACCCTGCTCAGCGAATCTATCTCGAGTGCGAAATACAAAAACCTTCTTAGTTTCGTCTTTAAGTAATCTAACAAAATCATTCTCATCGCGGCGAATCGTCGTCGCATTGAACTGATTAGTTTTACCAGCCATTTGGGCTAAGCGAGGAACATCGCCATCCGTCGCTAATGAAGGTTTAACTTTAAGACAGAGGCTCTCTAGATATTCGCCGACTGTACTAAAATTATTTACATCAATCTTAGAGCGCGAAGCATAATCTATAGCGCGAAGACGATCTTCATCTGTTTTACCAATCTCACTAAAATAATACTGCTCTAACCTACGCAAAAACTGAGCTGGCTTAAACATATCCTTAGGGAATGAAGCAATAGTAACTTCAGGCAAATGCGCCTTCATTTGGGCGCGCTCGTACGGATTATCATCCACAAAAACAACACTATCTGTCGAAAGATTTAATTCTCGGCACGCTTCAATTAAATTACCAGCCTTGGGAGCCCAGTTGATTTTTCTAGATGCGAAATCGTCATCTTTTATGGACATATCCTCACGCATAAAGTTATCGCTCGGATCATTCTTCGTTAAAAGTACCAATACCACGCCCTTTTTACGAAGCTCTAAAACACCTTTTTGGAACTCAATAAACGGCTCTAACGAATTACGCCCATCTTCGCTTAAAACACCCTTCCAAAGCGTATTATCAGCGTCTAAAGCGAGAATCTTTTTAGGCGCGGCAGAAGCTAAAAACTCGGCTTCTTCAATAAGCGCATCTATCGCGTCCAATGAATACGGCATTGACGCTAATACTCGCATTCGCTCATCATAAAAATTAGAAATCTCTTTAGATAAAACATCATCGAAAGATGTTACATTAAAAACAAGATCCGCCCCAAATTTATTAAGGGGCGAATCTTTATCTATGAGCTCCTGACGCCACGCGGCGAACCCCGCCGGCACATAAACCTCAAAACCAGCCTTACGGAAATAAGGCGCTATCAACTCAAGCGCAACATCTCCCGTAAGCGCGATTTTCATAATTTACATGGTCGCCGCGAGAGCAGCCGCAAATTCAGAACACTTAACTTCTTTAGCGCCTTCCATCTGACGCGCGAAATCGTAAGTAACTGTCTTTTCGGCAATTACTTTATCCATCGCTTCGATAATCTTATCGGCAGCCTCAGTCCAACCCATATAGCGAAGCATCATTTCGCCAGAGAGTATGAGAGAGCCTGGATTTACCTTATCAAGATTAGCGTACTTAGGAGCTGTGCCGTGAGTCGCTTCAAAAACAGCAACACCCGTCTGGTAGTTAATATTAGCTCCCGGCGCAATACCAATACCACCAACAGTAGCTGCGAGCGCATCGGATACATAATCACCATTTAAGTTAAGAGTCGCGATTACATCATATTCAGCTGGACGCGTTAGAATCTGCTGAAGGAACGCATCACAAATGCAGTCCTTAACAACAATCATACGCCCAGTCTTAGGATTCTTAAACTCACACCAAGGCCCATTATCAATTAATGTCGCGCCATATTCGCGCTGAGCGAGCTTATAACCCCAATCACGAAACGCGCCCTCTGTAAACTTCTGGATATTACCCTTATGAACAAGAGTAACTGACTTACGGTCATTATCGATAGCATACTCAATCGCCGCGCGCACTAAACGCTCAGTACCCTCTAACGAAACAGGCTTAATACCAATCGAAGAGGTCTCGGGGAAGCGAATCTTCTTTACCCCCATCTCGCCTAAAAGAAAGGCTTT
>JAGBTH010000119.1 GCA_017631385.1 Kiritimatiellia bacterium | reverse complement strand
GGTTAAGCCTGTAATCGCTGAGACGACCAATGATGATGGTACGGTTACTCCCGCTCTCACCTTTGAGGATGGTAAGGTTACGGTCAACATCGAGAACGAGCTCCCTGGTCTTAACTATGGCGTTCGTTATGCTACGACTGTTGAGGCAGTAGATGCCGCGGAGATTGTTCCTGGCTTTACGGTTACGCCCGCTGAAGGCGATACGGCCGGCTTCTTCAAGGTCGTTGTCGACTTTAAAGAAATTAAGTAATTACTAATTACTGAATAGTTAAACTAAAAGGCTCGGGGCAACCCGGGCCTTTTTAGTCGTTAGTCTATAATCCCCTATATGTGTGAAAGCAAAATGTCGGCAGAGTTGGCGATTTGCAATTGACTTTGAGCGGGGTTAGATGATAATGAGCCATTAGAACGTGAAGTTGAAGGAGTTTTGATTCTTCTGTGGAGAGTTTTTATTGATCGACTTTGGGCGGGTGAATTATTTTAATTAAACATTTTCACTAGTAATATTTTACGGAAAAGTGTATACTTCAAATAGACTGATGAGGAGGGGTACACGAGATTTGCATAAGAATTGCGCTTTAGCCGCGTTTAACGACTGCGGATGCTATTCTTATATCCCCCCCCCCGCAGCTCTAAGAAATTCAGCGCGCGTCAATTCAGGCGCGGCATTTTCATTAAAATTTCAAACGATATGTCCCTATGGAGATTCTCTCTGTAGTGCGCTTTCGTTTATTTAAAAAACCTAAGAAAGAAGGTCAAAATGAAACAATCAATACTGAGTAAGTGCTTCGCTAAAATGAAGCGAGTAGCGCTCGCTCTTTTCGCCGCGTTTTGCGTCGGATCAGTGTGGGCGGAGGAAGGAGAGGTAACTTATGAAACTACGCCAATGGCTGATCCGTCGGCTGGTTACATTCGTACTGGTCTTGGCTTGTATGGTAAGGAGGTTGCTGTAGTCTTTACAAACCATACTGCACAAGCAACGTGGACTGTTCCATATAATCTTAATAATGTAGAGTTCCTCGTTGTCGGCGGCGGCGGCGGTGGTGGTGCTGATACCTATGACGAAGCTGCTTGTGGAGGCGCTGGCGGCGGTGGCGGCGGTGTTGTAACTGGCGTAGTTGATTTAACTAAGGATTCTGTAGTGACTGTTACTGTTGGCACTGGCGGCGCTGGTGGGCAACTGGTAACGGATCAAAAAGATGGTGAGACTGGCACATTTTATGGTGCGTCCAAGAAGGGTGGTAATTCATCATTGGCTGTCGCAGGAACTACTTATGTTACTGCATACGGAGGCGGCCGTGATCAGGGCGCAGATAAAAGATATTCCTATGATATGGCTGTGGCTAATATGAGAGAAGGAGGCCAGGGTGGATCTAATGGTGGCTCTCGCGGTGGAATTACGGCAGAACAGTCTAAAAATCCTACAATGGGTGTTGTAGCATCTCTTGAGGCTCTTCGCAATTGCACTGTTTATGGTAATAAGGGCGGCAAAGGTTGTTCTGATTATTTTTACGGATTCCCCTCTGCCGGCGGTGGCGGCGGCGCTACTGAAGCCGGTGGCGATGCTGGTAATAGTGATGCTGGTTGGCCGGGCGGTAAAGGTGGCGAAGGATTAGCTTCCGATATTACCGGTGTTCTTCTTGTGTATGGTTCTGGTGGTGGCGGTGCTTCTACTCAGGGTTCTTCAGGTGGTACTGGCGGTGATGGCGCTGGTAATGGTGGCGATCGTGAAGATGCTCAGGGTACTTCGGCTCTCGCTAACCAGGGCGGTGGCGGCGGTGGTAGTAGCCGTGAGACAACATATGGTGGTGCTGGTGGTTCAGGTATTGTGGTTTTACGCTACGTTGCACCTATTGTAGAGGAAGATGTTCGTAAATTAATTAAAGATTATGAATGGACAGGAAGTGAGATATCTTTACTTGCTGAAACTGATCTTTATACAGTTGAAGGAGATATTGCAAAAACGGATGTAGGTGAGTATACTGTAACTGTTACGCCCAAGGAAGGTTGGAATTGGGATGACGGATCGAACGGATCTAAAGACTATACTTGGAAGATTATTACAGCTACTAACGAATGGACAACCGCTCCATCAATTTCTAAAGAATCTTGGAAGTACAATGATAATGAGCATGGCGTTTTAGAGAATAATCCAGTAGCCAAATTTGGTATTATAAACGTTACTTACAAAAAAGATGGGGAAGTTGTAGATTACTCCACCGATCTTTTTAATACAGTTGGTCAATACGAGGTTATTTATAGTATTCCAGCTGGTGAAAATAATTCTTATACTGAACTTGTCACGACGATTCATTATACAGTTGAAAAATTGGATAACGAATGGATAACTGCTCCTTCTATTAGCGCGACTTCATGGATTGTAGGCGGAACTGAAAAAATTACGCTAACATCAGTAGAAGATTTGGAAACGAAATATCCAGGTCAAGTTTCTGTAATGATTTCGAAGAATGGAGCAGAACCTGTTGCGTTTGACGGCACTCTTCCAACAGAAGCTGGCAGGTATAAACTTACTTATTCTGTTCCTGAAGGAGTGCAAGATAGTAATATTTATGGTGATTTTACATATACGATAGATTTTGCAATTAATAACCCAGTTAGAGAATCGTTGCCTAATTCCGTAGGTTACAAGCTTCTTGGACTTGGTGTTAATAACGACGAAGTTGCTGTCGTATTTACTAAGTCTAGCGATACTTGGAAACCGCCAGTAAAGATTGATGGAGCTCAGTTCCTCGTAGTCGGTGGCGGCGGTGGCGGCGGCGCTGACCCTCATTATGATGCTGCTTCTGGCGGTGCTGGCGGTGGCGGCGGTGGTGTTGTAACAGGTGAAGTCGATTTTGCTAAGGGTACGAATGTTGCTGTTAATGTTGGTGCTGGTGGTGCTGGCGGTCAGCTTAGAACTAGTCAGACTGATGGTGAATCTGGTACACTCTGGGGTGCGTCCAAGAAGGGCGGTAATACTACGCTTGTTGTCGGCGGTAAGACTTATGTTACTGCATACGGTGGTGGTCGCGATCGTGGTACCGATAAAAAGGATTCTTCAGACTTGTCTACAGCGAATATGAGAGAAGGTGGTCAGGGCGGTTCGAACGGTGGTTCTCGCGGCGGCTATACGACAGCTCAGACTACGACTCCAAAGATGGGTGCCTTTGCTGATGTTGCTGCGCTCCACAACTGTGTAGCATACGGTAATATAGGTGGTAAAGGCTGTTCAGAAAAATTCTATGGTTATCCTTCTGCTGGTGGTGGTGGCGGTGCT
>JAGBTH010000118.1 GCA_017631385.1 Kiritimatiellia bacterium | reverse complement strand
TCGCCAGATGAGTTTCGTGTGGTGGCACGGGAGCGTGAGCTTGAGGAATGGCGCTCGATTAATCGCTTTTGCGGGAAGTGCGGTTCGTTGATGCAGCCGCACGCTAATGCGGCAGAGCGGGCGCTCGTGTGTCCTAAGTGTGGTTATGCGGCATATCCGAAACTTTCGCCGGCTGTAATTGTGCTGGTGACAAAGGGAAATAAAATCCTCTTACAGCGCAACACTCATTACAAACTTCGAAACTGGACTCTTGTCGCTGGATTTGTTGATGCTGGCGAGAACTTTGAAGATGCTGTTAGACGCGAGGTTATGGAAGAAGCCTCGATTGAGATAAAAGACCTTCGATATTTTGGTTCCCAAACTTGGCCGTTCCCATCGAATATTATGGTCGGATTTCGCGCTGAATATGCATCAGGCGAACTTACACCTGACGGAGAAGAGGTCGTTGAGTCTGGCTGGTTTGATAGAGATAATTTGCCTGAGATTCCACACAAGGGATCAATCGCCCGTCAGATGATTGACGAGTGGCTCCAAGAGCAGGATTAAGTTAAAAGCGGACCATCTTGCCGCTTGCATTAGCTGTAGGAAGCGATTTCTTAATTTTCTGACAAACTTTTCTTCAATCGCCGCGCTTTTATTTTATGCGTTAAAGTGGTATAATTGATTGTAATAATGATGGATGATTATAAATCTCTAATAACATTTTAAGAGTGGAGGATTGTAAATGATTGGAAGATCAGTTGTGTTGGCCCTTGTCGGGATTGTAGCTGGAGCGGCGAACTGCGCCGTTAGTGTCGACTTCTCAAAAGAGGTCGGCAAAATGCGTCCGGAACTGCATTCGTCGGGATTCGGGCCTCAGATTTGTTCGTGCTCTAAAAGGACGATTGACGAATTAAAGTCGATGGGATTTAAAGCGTCGCGCACCCATGACTGGTCGCTCTTAAATCCCAATCAGCGCGTCTGCGATTATTTTCAGATGTTCCCTCTGATGCATCTTGATGCGACGAAGCCCGAGAATTATTATTTCGGCCCTACGGATCATCTTCTTAAGCGTACCCGCGAGGAGTTGGGGCATGAGGTCTTTTTCCGTCTTGGAACATCAATCGAACATTCCGGACCAGATATCCATTTCAATACGCAGATTCCCGACGATTTCGATAAGGTAGCCGAAATTTTCGCGGGAACAATCCGTCATTACAACAAGGGTTGGGCGAACGGACATAATTGGGATATTAAATACTGGGAGATATGGAACGAGCCCGACAATATGAACTGCATGTGGTGCCTCCCAGATGGCGACGGCGGTAAGGGCGCGACGCCCGAGGAGCGCATGGCCGATCTTCAGCGCCGCGAGAATTTGAGACGCGATCTCTTCGTCAAGTTTTTCGTCACCTGCCTTAAGCGCATTAAGAGTGAGTTTCCCGATATCAAGGTAGGTGGACCCGCTCTTTGCACATGGCGCGACGACAAAGAGCCTGTAATGACAGACGGAGCCCCGAGTGCCTGGACGCGTAAATATCGTAACACGAGCACGTACTTTAGGGCGATTCTCTCGGCATGCAAGGCGGCTAAGGTCGCGCCGGACTTCATTTCGTGGCATTATTATGGCAAGAATCCCGACGACGTCATGGCTGCGATCGCCAAGGCGCGCCGCCTTTGTGATGAAATGGGTTTTCCGAATTGCGAGCTGATTATCAACGAGTGGCATTACCGCGCCCGCTCGTGGGGCGAACTTGGCTCACCTGATCCGAAGGTTCGCCGCTCCGTCTGGACGGGACCTGCGTCACACAACGGTATCGATTCGTCCTGTTTTAACCTGACGCTCCTGTCGCGCTTTCAGACTTCCGCGCTTGATCAGTCTTTTTACTACGGATGCAAGAATATCGGAAACTGGGGGTATAAAGATACTTTCGGCGAGAAGTACAAGGTATATTACGGTTTGAAGATGTTCGGTGATTTTCTGCGCGATTATCCCGTAATTTGCTCCTCTACGAGCGATAAGAAAGGCGTTACTGTAATCGCGGCTAAATCGGTCGATTCTAAGCGTAAGGCCGCGCTCGTGACGGACTACTGCTCTAAGAGCGCTTCGTTGACCGTCAAGTTCAACGATGTCGCGCCCGACGCTAAGTGCAAGATTCTTGTCCACGACTACGAGCGCGACCTCGAAACTCTCGACGCGAAACTCGTAAACGGTAGCCTTACGCTTCCTAAGAAGGACACCAACAGTGCGGCATTTGTCGTGATGTTCTGAATAACGAAGGAGGACTACCCATAGTCGATAATTTTAGCCTGAGAAGCGCTTAAAATCGCGGCGAATTGGTGGCGCTTTCTAAAGTAGCAAAAGGCTGGCAAAGGCGATATTAAGTTTTCGTGGACTATGAAATAGGTTGCTATTTCATATTTTTAGATGTTTTGGCAATATTCGTCGGTTTTTGGTATAATGTACTATAAATTTTTACATATAAAAATAGGATGATCAATGAAAAAGTTTTTAAGTGCTAATGAAGCTGTAGCTCACGCCGCTGCACAGGCTGGTTGTATTGTGGCCTCTGCGTATCCAGGTACGCCATCTACAGAGATTCTTGAGAATGTAGCCAAATTTAAAGATACTGTTAAGTGCGAATGGGCGGTTAACGAGAAGGTCGCTATGGAAACTGCGATTGGCGCTTCTATGGCTGGTTTTCGCTCTCTTACCGCGATGAAGCATGTCGGTCTTAATGTCGCGATGGATCCGCTCATGACGTTTACATACGTCGGTGCTACTGGCGGCATGGTAATTATCTCTGCTGATGATCCTGGGCTTCATTCATCCCAAAACGAGCAGGATAATCGTAACCTCGCTAAGTTTGCGCGCGCACCTCTTTTAGAGCCTGCTGATAGCCAAGAAGCTTATGATATGGTTCTTGAGGCGTTCGATATTTCTGAGAAGTTTGAAGTTCCTGTTATTGTCCGTCTTACAACTCGTACGAGCCATTCGTCTTCACTCGTTGAGCTTGGCGACTTTAATCCTACGCCTCGCGCCCAGATTCCTTATGTAAAGAATATTAAGAAGACCATCCCCGTTCCGATGTTCGCGCGCGGTCATCGTCTCGCGGCTCAGGAGCGTACTGTAGCGATGGCGAATGCGTCTTGCGAGAGCGCGCTTAATAAGGTTATCGCTGGCCGTAAGGATCTTGGTATTGTAACGAGTGCTGTAGCTTATCAGTATGTTAAGGAGATATTCCCTGAGTTTTCGATTCTTAAGCTCGGCTGGACGAATCCGTTACCTAAAAAGCTTATTGCTGATTTCGCATCTTCCGTTGAGAAGCTTCTCGTTGTTGAAGAGTTAGATCCATTCCTCGAAGAGCAGATTCGTGCGATGGGGATTAAGGTTCTTGATCATAAGACCGAGCTTAATATGCTTGAGCTTAATGCTGATCGACTTCAGAATCTTCGCCATGAGCTTCTCGGTGATGTTCCTGAAGCGAAAGTGGTTTCAGTAGATAATACTCTTCCTACGCGTCCGCCGGTACTTTGCGCGGGGTGTGGTCATCGCGGCGTATTTTATGTTCTTAATAAGCTTAAAGCCACTGTTACCGGTGATATCGGCTGTTATACGCTCGGCGCATTTCCTCCGCTTAATGCGATGGATACGACGATTTGTATGGGAGCGTCGGTTGGTAATGCCGCAGGTATGAAGAAGGCTGGCTATAAGGGTCGTGTAGCCGCTATTCTTGGCGACTCAACGTTCTTCCATTCGGGCATGACGGGTATTTTAAGCGCGTTATATAATAATACTCCTGTTACTACGATTGTTCTTGATAACCGTATTACTGGTATGACTGGCCATCAGGAAAACCCTGGTAGCGGTAAGACGCTCGCGGGCGATGCAGCTCCCGTTACCGAGATTGCCGAAATCGCTAAGTCGATGGGCTATAAGAAAGTCGTTACTGTTCCTGCCGAAGATCTTGCTGAATTAGAGCGCGTTCTTATTGACGCGATGGATGGTGATGAGGCGGCTCTTATTATCGCTTATGCGCCATGTCGTATCGCTGCTAAGCTTACTAAGGCGGGTCTCGTAGAGGTTGATGCCGATAAGTGTAAGGCCTGCGGCGCGTGCTTTAAGATGGGGTGTCCAGCGATGACGCGTGGTAAAGAGCTTCGTCCTGGCGCGTACCAGATGGTCGTCGACGCCAATCAGTGCGCTGGTTGTACTCAGTGTTCTCAGGTTTGTAAATTCGACGCGATTAAGCGCGTAAGGTAAAAAGGGGTTTTCAGGTATGGCTAAAGTTATATTAAAAAAGGGGCGAGAGCGATCCTTGCTTAGACGCCATCCCTGGATTTTCTCTGGAGCTGTTGAATTAGCTGATGAAGGTATTGAAGCTGGCGAAATTGTTGAGGTAGTTTCAGCTGGCGGCGCGGTGATGGGCTATGGAGCGTATTCGCCATTATCCCAAATCCGCATCAGAATGCTTTCATTCGGTCATAGATCTATTGAGATTGGTTCATTAATTCGAGATCGTGTTTTCGCCGCGGTAGCACGTAGATGTGACTTCTTCGTTGGCGGTTATACGGATGCAGTGCGACTTATCAACGCTGAATCCGATTTATTGCCGGGCGTAGTTGTTGATTTTTATGCTGGCTGGGCAGTTTGTCAAATGACTTCAGCTTTCGCCGATAAATATAAGGCTTTAATCGCTGATGCTGTTATGATGGCAGCTCCCGGTTGTATGGGAGTTAGCGAGAGACTAGATGTTGATGTTCGCGCTAAAGAGGGTCTTAAGGTCGGCTCGTTCGCTGTTTTAAATGGTGAAGAGCCGCCCGAGTTGATTGAAATAAAGGAAGGTAACTGTAAATTTCTCGTTGATGTCCGAAAAGGGCATAAAACGGGTTTTTATTTAGATCAACGCGAAGCTCGCGCGGCAGTTGGCGCGCTCGCTACTAATTGTGAAGTATTAAACTGCTTTTCTTATACGGGCGGTTTTGGAGTTTTCGCGCGAGCCAATGGCGCTGAGAAGGTGACTCAGGTTGATATTTCTGGTGATGCTCTATCTTTAGCTAAGAAGAATGCCGAATTATTAGGGCTATGCCATATTAATACCGATTTCGAAGAAGCTGACGTATTTAAGTTTTTACGCTCTTGCCGAGACGAAAATAGGACATTCGATCTTATTGTTTTAGATCCGCCTAAATTCGCGGAATCTAAGTCACAGGTGATGAAGGCGGCGCGTGGGTATAAAGATATTAATCTTTTAGCTATGAAGCTTTTACGCCCAGGCGGTTATTTAGCCACATTTTCGTGTTCAGGCGCGATGACTGGTGATTTGTTTGATAAAATCTTAATGGAGGCGGCCGAAGACGCAGGGCGCGACTTCCAGATAGTCTCGCGTACGCGCCAAGCCGCTGATCATCCAGTTTTAGTATCTTTCCCAGAAGGGCTATATCTTAAGGGTGTAATTTTAAGGGCTGTATAAAATTACTAAAGTAATAATTTAGAATAAAAAGAGGTTCTGATATATGAAAAAATTAACGTTTTTATTAAGTATTGCGCTCGCGACAGTCACCTTAATGGCCCAAAATAAGAAGCCTGATCTTACTGGTATTTATGGGCCGGATGTTAAGACGATTGGTATTCCAGCGATTTCAAGTAAGGTGCCTCAGCCTCAATTTATTGCGATTACTAATCGCTTAGCGAAGGCGGGATATCGTATGAAGGTCGCGTCGAACGTCTCTGAGCCAACTGTAGCTCCAGCTGAAAGACGCGCTCGTTTATTAGAAGAGTTGTGGATGGATCCAGAGGTTGATCTTTTGGTTTTTGCGTATGGTGGGCAGGGTGCAGCTGATGTAATTGAGGTTCTCGATTGGGAGAAACTTCGCCAGCGCGATATGCGCGTAATCGGCTTTAGCGATCTAACAATGATGGTTAACACTATGTTATTTAAGGGTGTTGGACATCCGTATACTGGACCCGTATTAACTACGCTCGGCTATTCTTCACAAGCGGCTGTTAATCGCATGCGCGATATGATGAACGGTAATCCGGCTGATATAAAGCTTAGGGCTATTAAGGCTGCAGAGAAAAATATTGAAGGTTTACCGATGGGTGGATTATTGGAGCGTTTACACCGCTTGACCAATAAGGGAACGTTAAATGATCTTACAGGTCGTATTGTTTTTATTGAGAACACTAAAAAATATACGCCTCGTACTGAGGAGTTTCTTAATGATATGGTTGCTAAAGGTGTCTTTAATAAGGCAGCTGGTGTAGTAATTTGCGACTTTAACGCTAAGGCTCCAAAGGCTGCAACTAGCGCGATACTTAAGGCCTTTGCTTCAAAGATTCCGTGTCCAGTTTATGCGGGATTCCCTTATGGGCATATTGCAGAAACTTCGATTATTGATTTTCGTAAGCCTTTAGTTATTACGCCCGAAGGAATTCTTTCTTGGAAGAAGTAGTGTATAAGTAGGTTTTTACAATAAGATCGGTATTTTTTGATATAATATCATTTGTTTTATGAAAGGAAGACAATGAGTAAACAATCGAAAGTCGGCGAGCGTATTAAAACATATCGCGAACGCCTTGAAATGAGTGTCGAAGATCTCGCTACTAAAAGTGGGGTCTCTGTTGATGTTATTAAGTCGATCGAATCTTCAGAAGTCCTTCCTGCACTAGGCGTTTTAACTAAGATTTCGCGTGCGCTCGGTCAGCGTCTTGGAACTTTTATGGATGATCAGTTTAAGCCTGATCCGATTATCACTCGCGCTGATGATCTTGAGGCTGCTAAGGTAGCCGGGCACGGTATGAATGAGTTTGGCTACGCTACTCATTCGCTCGCTATCGGTAAGCCTGATCGTCACATGGATCCGTTCCGTATTGAGCTCGCAGCTGGTGGTCTCGCTAAGGATTCTTCTCATGAAGGCGAAGAGCTTATCATTTGTCTCGCTGGTGAAGTTGAACTTCAATATGGTAATGAAAAGTCTGTTCTTAAGGCGGGCGATACAGCTTACTATAATAGTGTAGTTAAGCACTCGTTGCGAGCGATGGGCGATAAGCCTGCGTCGATTTACGGTATTGTATTTATGCCGTTTTAATTTTTCGTCACTCAAAATTAAGGAGAGTTAGATGAGCTGGTTTCAACCCAAAACAGAAAAGCCGAAAATTCCACCGGCTAAGGCGCTTTGGGCGATTTGCCCTAAATGTAAGAGCCACTTCACTAAAGAAGTCTGGAAGAAAAACGATTCTATTTGTCCTAAGTGCAATTACCATGGTCGTCTCTCGGCTCGTGAGCGCATAGCGCGTATAGCTGACGAGGGTTCGTTTACTGAAATCTTTAGCGAGATTTCGTATAGCGACCATCTTAATTTTCATGACGCGACGGGTGATTATAAATCCAAGGTCGAGGCGACTATCGCTAAGCTCGGCGAAAAGGAGTCTGTGGTCGTTGGTACATGCGAGATTAACGGTCATAAGGCTGTTCTCGGCGTGATGGACTTTTCGTTCATGGGTGGTAGTCTCGGTACTGGCGCTGGTGAGCGTATCGCTCGCGCTTGCGAGCTCGCCATTAAGGAGAATCGTCCGCTAGTCATTTTCTCAGCTTCGGGCGGAGCGCGTATGCATGAGGGTATTCTCTCTCTTATGCAGATGACTAAGACTTCGGCTGCGATTGGTCGCCTTAAAGACGCGGGCTTAGCGTATATATCGGTTCTCACCGATCCTACGACTGGTGGCGTCAGCGCGTCGTATGCGATGTTAGGCGATATTAACATTACTGAGCCTCGCGCTCTTATCGGCTTCGCTGGTCGCCGCGTTATCGAGAATACTATTAAGCAAAAGTTGCCCGCTGATTTCCAGTCGGCTGAGTATCTCGAAAAGCACGGTTTTGTCGATAAGATTGTCGAGAGAAAGAATATGAAGGCGTTTATCGCCAAGATGCTTAATTTCTGGGGGTTCTAAGATGACTAAGAAGACTACTAAAAAGGCTGTCGCTAAGAAGACTCCTCAAAAGGCTGTAGCGCTTACAGCTTGGGATAAGGTTAAAATTGCGCGCGACGCTAAGCGCCCTCATGTTAAGGATTTCATAGCGGGCGTCTGTTCTGATTTTGAAGAGCTCCATGGCGATAGAATCGTTAATGATGATAAGGCTATGGTCGCGGGATTCGGTACGATTGAGGGTATTAACTGCTTAATCCTCGGTCATAATAAGGGCGCTACAATCGAAGAGAATATGGAGTCTAACTTCGGTATGGTTACGCCCGATGGGTATCGTAAAGCTATGCGCTTAGCTAAGCTCGCTGAACGTTTTGGTAATCCGATTGTCACTTTCGTTGATACTCCTGGCGCTTATCCTGGGCGTGAAGCTGAGGAGCGCGGCCAGGCCGAGGCTATTGCTAAGAGCTTAGAGTTTTTCTCTGGGCTTAAGACACCTATCGTAGTCGTTGTGACTGGTGAGGGCGGTTCAGGCGGAGCGTTGGCTATCGCTGTTGGCGATAGAATTCTTATGATGGAGAACGCTGTTTACTCGGTAATCTCTCCTGAGGGGTGCGCTGGTATTCTTTGGCGCGATGGCGCGAGAGCTCCTGAGGCTGCTGAAGCCCTTAAGATTACAGCTCCCGAACTTCTTAAGTTAGGTGCTATCGATGAGATTATACCTGAGCCTAAAGCTGGAGCTCATAAAAATCCCGAAGCTGCCGTTAAGGCGGTTAAGAAGGCTGTTGTTAAGGCTCTTAAGGAGTTAATGGCTCTTGAAACAACTGATCTCGTAGAAGGGCGTTATAATAAGATTCGCTCTTACGGTAATTTTTATTAATTTCCGTTATGTGGAACTATTCTGATAAGATGATGGATCACTTCCGGAATCCCCGGAATGTCGGTACGATTGAAAATCCTGACGGTAGCGCTACCGTAGGCTCTTTAGCCTGCGGTGACGCTCTTAAGTTTCAGTTTAAGCTTGGCGAAGACGGACGCATTATTGAGGCTAAATTCCAAACATTTGGCTGTGCTAGTGCGATAGCTTCGAGTTCGGCGTTGACTGAGATGGTACTCGGTAAGACGCTAGAAGAAGCTAAAAAGATTACCAACCAGGAAATCGCTGATTATTTAGGCGGTCTTCCTCCCCAAAAGATGCACTGCTCTGTTATGGGGCGAGAGGCGATGGAAGCTGCGATAAAGAATTACGAGACAGGTGAGAATTCTGATAAAAATTTAGAAGAAAGCGTTCTTTGTTCGTGCTATAACGTTTCGGAGAACGAGATTCGCCGCGTAGTTACTGAAAATCAGCTTACTACAGTTGAAGAGGTTATGAACTTCACTAAAGCTGGTGGTGGTTGCGGTCGCTGTAAAGACAATATTCAAAAAATCATTGATGAAATAATAAAGCGTTGATGCGGATGGGCGAGTAAAATGAGACGAGGGTTTGATAACGATAAGTATGTACGCGAACAGTCGAAAGAAATTCGTCTTCGTGCTGAGAAGTATGGTAAGTTATATCTGGAGTTTGGTGGGAAGTTGATGAACGATAACCATGCAGCGCGTTGCTTACCTGGTTATGATCCCAATGTAAAACTTCGTCTTTTGCAAAATCTTCGCGATCAGGCTGAACTCGTACTTTGTATTTACGCTGGAGATATCGAGCAGAAAAAACGCCGCGCTGATTACGGAACAACATACGAAGAAGAGACTCTAAAGCTCATTAACGCGATGAAGGAGTTTGATATCTCTGTTCGCGGTGTAGCGATTACGCGTTTTGATGGTCACCCATCAACACGTGCATTCGCCAAGACTCTTGAAGATGCGGGTGTAGCTGTATTTTATCATTATCCGATTCAGGGTTACCCTAATGATCTTGATACGATTGTCAGCGATTCCGGGTATGGTCGTAATGATTATATTCCTACCGAAAAGCCGATTGTAGTCGTAACTGGCCCTGGCCCTGGTTCAGGTAAATTCGCCACTTGCCTTACAATGCTTTACCATGAGGTTAAGCGCGGCAACCGCGCTGGCTATGCGAAGTTTGAAACATTCCCAGTTTGGAATTTACCTTTAATGCATCCATTGAATGTGGCTTATGAGGCGGCGACTTTGGAGCTTAAGGACGAAAATCAAATAGATCCTCATCACTTTCTTGCCTATGGTGAAATACGCGTAAACTACAATCGCGATGTAGAAGGGTATCCGATTCTGCGAGAGATTTGGGAACGGATGATGGGTGAGCCATGCCCATATAAATCACCGACTGATATGGGCGTTAATAGAATTGCTAGCGGTATCGTTAACGATGTTGTTGTCCGAGCCGCTTGTCGTGAGGAGTGCGTACGCCGTTATAGCAGAATTAAAGCGGAGTTCGATGCTGGTAATGTCGGCGCTGATATGCTCGCTCGCGCTCTAACGGTTATGGCTCGCGCCGATTAGTTAGGGCTATAAAGTAATTTCTAATTTGTTTTATAATAAATTGGATTTAAAAATATCACTGTTATTGTTTCTTCATAGTTTAGGAGATGTTCTTAAGAATAATTAATTGCAGTTTAGTTTGTGCGTTCAGTAGTTTTTTGTGATAAAATATAAGAATTATGAAGACGGTAGATTGCGATTATTTTGTTGTCGGTACTGGCATGGCCGGACTTATGAGTGCGTTGCACTTGGCGAGTTACGGTAAAGTCGTTGTTGTCTCGAAAGGCCGACTTAAAGATTGCAACACGAATTTCGCTCAAGGCGGCATTTGCTGTGTAATGGATGAGGCTGATACATTCGATAAACATGCGCGCGATACGATGATAGCTGGCGCGTGGCTGGGGAACTCTAAGGTCGTTCATACGATTTGCGAAAATGCGCCTGAGGCGATTGGCGATTTAATAGATTGTGGCGTTAAGTTCGCGAAAAAGGATGATGGTTCGTGGGATTTGACCCGAGAGGGCGGGCATAGCGCGCGGCGAATTTTTCATGCAGGGGATATAACTGGCGAGAAATGTGAGAACGCGATGATCCGCTCTGTTAAAAAGACTGATATCGATATTCGCGAGAATACTATCGTTATTGATCTTGTAATGACTAAGCGTATCGGGCTTAAAGGCGAGAATCGTTGTATTGGAGCGTATGTGCTCGATAAAACTACCGGTGAGATTTATGCGATACGCTCCCCCAATACGATTCTCGCGACTGGTGGATGCGG
Source organism: Kiritimatiellia bacterium (assembly GCA_017631385.1). Lineage (GTDB taxonomy): Bacteria > Verrucomicrobiota > Kiritimatiellia > RFP12 > UBA1067 > UBA1067. The sequence continues at coordinate 6,324 of JAGBTH010000118.1, read as the reverse complement.
TAAGGTTTATCTTTATACGTGTAATCCCGATTCTGCTACGGGCGATGGTGTAGCGCTCGCATGGCGCGCGGGAGCTAAGATTGAGAATATGGAATTTATTCAATTCCATCCCACTTGCCTTTATCATCCCCAAGCTAAGCGCTTTTTAATTTCAGAGGCGGTCCGCGGCGAAGGCGCTGTTTTAGTAGATCGTAACGGTCGTGAGTTTATGTCGAAGTATGATCCGCGCGGTTCGCTCGCGCCTCGCGATATTGTCGCTCGTTCTATAGACTCTGAGATGAAGCGAACTGGCGATGATTGCGTCTATCTAGATATTCGTAAGAAGGGGCGTAAATATTTAATGTCGCGCTTCCCGAATATTTATGAGAAGTGCTTAAGCTTTGGTATAGATATGGCTAAGGATTTAATCCCTGTTGTTCCGGCGGCTCACTATGCTTGCGGAGGAATAAAGGCGACGTGCGATGGCCAGACATCGATTCCTGGGCTTTCGGCGGTTGGCGAATGTGCGTCAACGGGATTGCACGGCGCTAATCGCTTAGCGTCCAATTCTCTTATGGAAGCTCTCGTTTGTGCGCGTCTTACTGCTGGTAGGATTGGACCTAAGCCCGAAACTTTTGAGCGCGGCAAGGCGCCTAAAATCCCGGCTTGGAAAACTGGCGCGGCGGTTCCTCCTGATGAAGCCGTATTAGTAGCGCACATGTGGGATGAGATTCGTCGCTTAATGTGGGATTATGTTGGTATCGTAAGAACCGATAAGCGCTTAGATCGCGCTGCTCGTAGGCTCAAGACGCTTCGCCGCGAGATTCGTGATTATTATTTTCGCTATCTTGTAACTCCCGATACGTTAGAATTGCGTAATCTCGCGGTTTGTGCCGAGCTTATTGTGCGCTCTGCACGAAAGCGCCGCGAAAGTCGAGGTCTTCATTATACCCTAGATTATCCTAAGACATCGAAGAAAATCCGTCAGACTATTTTAGATGGATTTAAGGGTTGATGGATATGGGTAATATTCTTGAAGTTTGTGATTTAAAGGTGTATTTTCCTGTACGAAAGGGTGTATTAGGTTTTGTTGATCATTATGTTAAGGCGGTAGATGGCATTACTTTTAATTTGCGCCGCGGAGAGACATTAGGGGTTGTAGGCGAATCTGGTTGCGGTAAGTCGACGATGAGCCGCGCGATTTTAATGTTAAATAAGCCGTGCGGTGGAACAATAAAGCTTAATGGTAAAAATATTTTAAGTCTTAAAGGTGTTGATTTACTTAAATATCGTCGCAAAGTTCAAGTTGTATTTCAAGATCCTTTAGCTGCACTGAATCCGCGGCTAACTGTTTTGGAAATATTAACAGAAGCGATGGTATATCATGGGCTTTGCAAAAAAGAAGAGCGCCGCGAAAAGGCGATTGAGCTTTTAGAGTCGGTGGGACTGCCTACAGATATTTTAGATCGTTATCCACATGAATTTTCAGGTGGTCAGCGCCAGCGCCTTTGTATTGCGCGGGCAATAGCATTGAAGCCCGAGTTACTTATCTGTGATGAGGCGGTCTCTGCGCTAGATCTTACAATTAGAGCTCAGGTACTTGATTTATTAGCTGAGCTAAAGAAAAAGCTATCGCTAAGTATTATTTTTATTACTCACGATATAGGTGTTGTTCAGCATATTTCTGATCGTATTATCGTCATGAACAAAGGTAAGATAGTTGAACAAGGCGTAACAACAGAAGTTCTTTCTAATCCTAAAGAAGAGTATACTAAATTTTTAATATCTAGCGTACCTAAAATCGGTAAACCTTTATAAGAAAAGTTTACTCACTTAAAAAAGCATCTTCGCCTTCAATAAGTTGGCGACCGGCGAGAAAAGCGCCACCATCCATTTTAGAACTACCTTCAGGCTTTAATTCAAGAAGCATAAGAGCCGTATCAAGACATTTTACGATAGGTCCTGTAGCCTTAGGAGGTAAAATTTCAGATAAAGGACCTTCTTTTATGGGCGTTTTTATACATTTTAATACAGTTCCAGGCTTAGCATCGCGCCAAGAAGGTTCCATTAATTTTACGATAGCTGCTTTTAGGACAGAAACGCGACCAGTTGAACCTTTTTTACGGAGCCTTTGAGGTAAGAAGGTGTAAGTTCCAGGCCAAGGCATATAGGCGCGTATTTTACGCTCAACATATATTACAGGCTCATCCCATTTAATCAAGCCGTCTGTCTTTTTAAGCTTTTTAGCGAATGTGGCTTCAGATGGATCTTGTTTAACTTCAGGTGGAAGGGCGTTGCGGTTAATAAGCTTAAGCGTTTTAGCTAATGTAACACCGCCGGTAATCGCGAGAGAATCCATTAACTCTCCACCAGTAACATCAGAATAAATGGGCTCATAGCTTTGAAGTAAAATGGGACCATCGTCCATCCCTAAACCCATACGCATAGCTGTTACGCCGGTGAGTTTTTCACCAGCAGCGAGAGCCGATACTACGGGAGAAGCGCCGCGATATTTAGGTAAAAGCGAAAAGTGGCAGTTAATACAACCAGCCATCGGTAAATTTAGAAGGGGAGCCTTTAAAAATTGGCCAAAGGCAACAACAGCGATGACATCTGGCTTCCATGAACGGATTTTAGCCATTGAATCTTCGGTATTAACATCTTCAGGCGTAATAATTTCGGTAATGCCATGCTCAATTGCAAACGCCTTGCAAGGACAAGGCGTTAAAGCCTTACCACGCCCAGCCGGACGATCAGGCTGAGTTACAACACCAACTACCTCTAACTCGCGCTCACGCATAATAGCCTTAAGACACGTCGCTGAAGCGTCAGAAGATCCCATAAATACAACTCGCATACTGACGTATATTATATCAAAAAAATGTTCATAAATGGCGACATCTATTGATAGGGAAATTGCTTTCTTTTCTCTTTTCTTGTGGTATAACATTTGATGTTAATTTAATTTAGTAATAACCTTAGATTTTAATACTTCAATTTACAACACTATGAGAGCGTAAAATGAATAAATATGAATTAGAATACACAATATTAGCATATATCTTGCAATATGCTAAGCGTGCGCGCGAGATTATAAGTCGCGTGCCGATTAATGGCGAAATGTTCGAGGACGATAGGTGCCGCGCTGCATTTATCGCTCTTATGAATGAAGAAAGCGAGGATGTTGATGTTCTTGCTAAAAAGCTGTTGGAGCATTTGCCAGAGCTAAAGGATGCGAAGTCGCAAGGGCTTTTTCTAGGGCGTGCCGCGTCAATTGCGAGGTTGGAGGTTGATTTAAATAAATTCGCTTCTGCCGCGATTTTACGCGAACATCGCCGCCGATTAGCTATAGCTCAAACTCAATCCGCGGGCTTATCGTTGGAGCTAATCTTAGATAATGAGGAGCAGATAGTATTAGATTCTAAGACTAGAGCTGCCGCGCTTTCTGCCGCGTTATTTAATCAGGATTTTTCGCCTCTGGATGGCGATATTATCCCTGCGACTGATCCTAAGCTTCTTAATGTCCCGGGTTTCGTCAATGAACTCGTCGAATACTCGATGCGTGTTGCTCCGCGCCCTAATCGCGTTTTGTCGTTTACAGGCGCGCTTTCGATGCTAGCTCATTTATCGGGCCGTAAGTTTATCGGTCCTCGAGACGCTCGACCTAACATTTATCTCGTTGCGCTCGCGGGCTCAGGCGTCGGTAAGGACATACCTCAGCGTATAAACCGCACAATAGCGCAGATGGAGCGCATGGTAATCAGTATTCTCGGTGGCGTAGCTTCAGGCCAAGGTCTTGAAGACGCGCTTGTAAGATCGCCTACGCTCTTGTGCCAGATTGACGAATTCGACACGGTCTTAGAAACCTTAAAAAGTACCAAGAACACAAACGCCGCGACCGAGGCGCTTTGGTCAATGCTGCTGACTTTGTTTTCAGCATCAGGCTCTACTCACACCACGCGCATGAAGGCGGCGAGTTCGAAAGGTAATGATGGCGGAATACCGATTTATCAGCCTTCGGTTTCGCTCTACGCTTCGGCAATCCCCGCGCGTTTTTATGGAGCGCTGACTGAGCGAGCTTGCACGAACGGTCTTGTAGGGCGCTGCCTCGTTTTCGAGGCGGGTACACGCGGAGACGAGAATCTCAACTCTGGCGATGTTGCAAATCCGATGCCGCAATCGATCAAGAGGATGGTCAGTTATCTCGTCAATACGGGCTATAGATTTTTTGATAATAGACCCGTTGAAGCTCGCGACTTAATCCGCGTTGATTACGGCGAAGGCGCGGAGGGGGAGGCGGCGAAAATTTCTAAGGAGGTTGATATCCTCTTTAGAAAGGCAGAGCGAGAACATGATGAAATGGAAAAATCAATTTGGAATCGCTCTGTTGAACTTATCAATAAACTCGCCTTACTTTATGCCATTAGCGAAAGTTTAGTCGATATGAGAATTCCCGTCGTTTCTTTGGACGCGCTAAAATGGGCTTGGACGCTCGTTAAGTCGCTTCAGCTACGCATGATAGCAATGATCAGAGAACACACGGCAGTCGATGAAATGGACGCTAATGTTAAGAAGGTTTTGGGTATTATCCGTGAAGCCGGAAAGCGCGGCATAAGTCGTAGCGATGTCAGTAAAAGATTTCATCTCTCTGCAGATATTTTGGATAAAGTTGAGAAAACATTATTAGACCGCGAAGAAATAGTACTGGAATCAGCAGTGCCCTCTAAAAATGGTAAGGCGACTAAGCGTTATTGTATCAAAGATAAAAAGAAAAAATAATGAAAGGATTTTAACTATGAGAAAAATTAAAGAACCAAATGAAGTAGCATTTAATCCACGAGTTTCGGAGGAGTGCTGGAGTCGAAATGAAGCGCTTAAATATCGCAGTAATCAGTTTTGGGCTAATATTGAAGTTCAAGAAACAAAGGATAAGAATCAGTACGCGGCTCGTCAGTCAGCGATAGAAAGGATTTTAAATTATTTGAGTTCTAAACAAGAAAAACTTATTTCTGCGCCAGAGACGCTTAACCTTTGGAGTAATTTCGATGAAAGAATCTGGGAAGAAATTAAGTTCATAATATCATTTAATATTGGGTATGTATATTATAATCAAGAAGAAAAAAGGGAGGTAAGCGATTATCTTGATGAAGAAGTAGCTGTTCAATATGATGTAATTAAAGCTTTAACTTCTTATATACTTGAAGGCGCGGCGCTTAGCTCTCGTATAGGTTCGCCGGCGTACGATAAGTGGGTTGATGCTCTAGTTATGTTAAAAGATGAGTATAACGGCTCTAAAAATTATAAATCCGTTGATTTGGTCGCCGAAGCATACGCACGAACGTGGGGGGATGTGCGAACTTGGATTCATATAAAAGAACGTGATAACTTAAAGAAAACGAAGAAAATGGCAAAAAATAAAAAGAAATAGAAGATGCGAAATCCAAGTTCGCAAATTCGCATTATAAAAACAAAAGAAAAAAAGTTGAAAAATTTGCGAATCTGGATTTTAATAAAAATATAATTTAATATTTATATATATATTTAGTATTATTTATTAACTTATCTACCAGTTTTTTGTAAATCCAGATTCGCATCCAGATTCGCATTGTCTTGCGAATTAGGATTTCGTATGATGTGTGATAAGTGTAAAAATTGAGTAGATAAGTTAAAAATATTATAAGATATAGCGTATATTTTTATGAAATCCAGATTCGCAATCCAAATTCGCATTTATGCGAATCTGGATTTGCTTTTAGCTATGCGAAGTAGTCGCATTTTAGGCGTAGATTTCGCCCAAGCTCCGCATGACCTCGCGTAAATTTCGCGCAATTTCGCGCAATTCCGCACTATTAAAGCGTTTTAAGTTTGAAGCGCATCATTTTAGCGTAAGAAGCGCTTCGTAGCTTGCTTAAGAGCGCATCATTTCGCACTCTGAAGCGCATCAAATTTGCGGCGGTTGGATAATGCGAAGCTCTATGGCGAAACGTTAGTGAGCCTCTATGTGAACAACCATCGGAGTTTATAAAACTAAGCGCAGCGCAAAATAATAAACTCTATTTCCTCTTCTATTACAGTAGTAATTAACTCCGATAGGTTTCGATGAGCTTCACTACCGTTTCGCTTTATAGGCTTCGCGTATTTTAACCGCTTTGAAGTAAGCTTTACTTTTTTATTTTATATATGCCTTCGGCATGGGGTCTCAAGGTGGAACCCCAGTTACTTCGCACTATATTTTTATTTTGAACTTGAAATTTTTATTAGAGAATTAGAGAATTTTAGCTGAGTACTGGAGTTTACCCATTTTTTGAACGCGAAAGTGCATTTCACCCTGATAAATAAAGGGTG
>JAGBTH010000117.1 GCA_017631385.1 Kiritimatiellia bacterium | reverse complement strand
TTACTTTAAGCTCGTAGCTACCGAAGTTGCCGCGGGTTCTTACGCGGTTACAGCTGTTCTCGCTGATGAGGTTAAGCCTGTAATCGCTGAGACCACTCCCGCTATTACCTTCAATGATGATGGTACGGTTACGGTCAATATCGAGAACAAGCTCCCTGGTCTTAACTATGGCGTTCGTTATGCTACGACAGTTGAGGCGGTAGAAACTACAGCTCCTGTTGCAGGCTTCACGGTTACGCCCGCTGCTGGCGATACCGCCGGCTTCTTCAAGGTCGTCGTCGACTTTAAGCCGATTGTAGCTGAGTAATCAGTAAAAAACTGAAAACTAAACTAAAAGGCTCGGGGCAACCCGGGCCTTTTTAGTTGTTAGTCGCTAGTCGTTAGTTGTCAGAACCTAGTTGTATTGGGCTTTAACATTGATAGGGCGATAAAAAGTTGGTATAATTTATTAAAATTAATAAAGGATGATATATTTTATATGAAGAGTAAATTTGTCTTTATCGGGTTTTCGTTACTTATCACCTCGAATATCGCGTTTGGCGATGTTAAGCTAAATGGTCCTCTCGGCGAAAAACTTGATTTAATGATCGAAAATCATGTTGTAGCTAGAGATGTAGATTATATTACAGCGCCATTTTTAACTAAAACTGAGCGTCAAAGGCGTTGGCAGACTGAGTTTTGGGGTAAGTGGATGCACTCTGCCGTTCCTTATTATACGTATACGCGCTCAGAAAAACTTAAAAAATCCATCGATCGCGGCATTGATAGAATACTTAGCTCCCAGGAACCTTCGGGGTATATAGGTAATTATCCTGATGAATTGCGTTGTGGTGAAGGGTGGGATGTTTGGGGGATGAAGTATACGATAATGGGGCTTTTGCATTATTATGATGGGGAAGTGGGAAGTGGGAATGGGGAACGGGCTCTTAGCGCGGCGAAAAAGCTTTGTGATTATGTTATCGCTGAATTAGGGCCTAACGCTCGTCGTAAGCGACAGTTATGGCAGACGGGTAACTGGTCAGGAATGGCGAGCTCATCGATTCTTGAGCCAGTTGTTTGGCTTTATAAGCGCACGAATGATAAGAAATATCTTGATTTTGCATCGTATATCGTAAAGGGTATGACGGAACCCGCGTCTGGTCCGCGGCTTTTAGATTTAGCGCTTAATGGCGTTTCGGTAGCTGATCGTAGCAGCTCTAAGCATAACGGCAGCTATGTAATGAAGCATAATAGGCTTAAGGCTTATGAAATGATGAGTTGTTATCAGGGGCTTTTAGAGTATGCAGTTATAACGGATCGTAAGGATCTTATTGAAGCTGCCGTTAAGACGGCTGAAGATATTATTAAAGAAGAGATTAATTTAGCTGGTGGATGCGCTTCGAGTGAGGCGTGGTTTCATGGAGCTAGTAAACAATATTTACCTTATGCTAGACTTCAAGAGACTTGTGTAACGACAACATGGATGAGATTTTGTCAAAAGCTCTTGGAAGTGACGGGGGAATCGAAATGGGCTGATCAAATTGAGAGAACATTTTCTAATGCGTATTTAGGCGCCTTAAGGTTGGATGGCGGTGAATTTACGGCTTATACTCCTCTTACAGGTAGTCGTTGGCATGGTATGCATCACTCATTTATGCACACGGATTGCTGTACTGCTAATGGACCGAGGGGATTTATTTGTTACTTAAATGAATTATTTAAGCTTAAAGATAATGTTGCAGTTATAAACTTTTATTCGTCAGCTTTTGTAAAAGGTGAATTATCGAGCGGTAAGGAGGTCGCGTTTGATATTTATACTCTTTATCCGCGTAAGAATTATGTTCGCATTATGAGTCATACTCAAGGCGTTGGTGTTGTGCCGCTAAAATTGCGCATCCCCGCATGGAGTACTAAAACCACGGTAAAACTTAATGGTAAGGCGCTAAATGATGTAAAGCCTGGCTCTTACTTTACATTGGCGCATGAGTGGAAATGGGGTGATATCGTAGAAATCGTATTTGATATGCCTGTTATTGCGCATACGATAGGTCGAAATGTCGCTTTTACGAGAGGGCCTATCTTACTCGCGCGCGATAGCCGCTTTAATGATGGTGATTTAACAGAGCCATTTAGAAAAGGTATCCGCAATGGTCAGGTAATGAATTCGTTTACTGCCATTAGAACGCCTTTCGATACGATGGCGATGGCGTTTTCGGCTACATTGCCTATAGGCTCTCATCATGAAAATCCTGAGGCGGAGCTCCCGACTACAGTATTTTTCTGCGATTACGCATCAGCCGGTAATACTTGGACGCGCGATAACTACTATCGCACATGGTTCCCAATTGAATTATGGCCAGAAGATTGATTAATTGGATAGTTGAGTTAACATATCCATTTCTCATCCATTTGTGATATAATATACAATATGAGAATTTTAACTGGTATACAGCCCTCTGGTAAGTTACATTGGGGGAACTATTTTGGCGCCATGAAATCTATGTTCGACCTTCAAGAAAAGGGCGAAAATTTCATGTTTATTGCTAATTATCACGCTATGACGACTGTTCGTGATGGCGCGAAGTTACGCGAGGCGACGCGCGATGTCGCGCTCGATTATCTAGCGTGCGGCTTAGATGTCAACAAGACGGTCATTTATCGTCAGAGTGATGTTCCTGAGGTTCAGGAATTAGCGTGGTACTTATCGTGCTTAACGCCGATGGGATTACTCGAGCGCTGCCATAGCTATAAGGATAAGATGGCGCGCGGATTTGACGCGACTCACGGACTTTTCGCGTATCCTGTTTTAATGGCGGCCGATATTCTTATTATGAATGCCGATCTTGTGCCGGTTGGTAAGGATCAGAAGCAGCACCTCGAAGTGACGCGTGATTTAGCTCAGAAGTTTAATAATGCGTATGGCGAAATCTTTAAGCTCCCTGACGCTTATATCCCTGAGAGCGTAGCGACGATTCTCGGTACCGACGGTCAGAAGATGTCGAAGAGCTATAATAATACGATAGGGCTTTTTGAAGACGCGAAGTCGATCAAGAAAAAGGTTATGGCTATCGTTACTGATTCTACTCCTATGGAAGAGCCTAAAGAGCCAGAGGGTAATTCAGTTTATGAGCTTTATAAGCTTTTCGCGACTAAAGAAGAGGTAGAGTCGATGGCTAACTCATTCCGCGCTGGCGGTTATGGGTATGGCCATGCTAAGAAGGCGCTTTTAGAGGCTTATCATAGGCTTTTCGATCCCTTCCGCGCGAAGCGCGAAGAGCTCGAGAAAGACCCCGCCACTTTAGAAGATATTCTTAAAGCTGGTGCTGCGCGCGCTCGTGCTGCGGCAGCTCCCATTATGGAGAAGGTTAGAAGCGCTGTAGGATTATAATGGCTCAGGATCAGTTATTTGCAGACGAATACAAGGTGAACCTCGATGTTTTCGAGGGTCCCTTGGATTTGCTCTTATATCTGATCCGCCGCGAAGAGCTCGATATTTATGATATCCCTATTGAGCTCATTACGCGCGAGTACATGAAGTTTATTGATGAGGCGCGTGAGCTTAATCTCGATATTGCCGGCGAATTCGTTGTCATGGCGGCGACATTGATGGTAATTAAGTCGCGAATGCTCTTGCCGGTTGATAAGCGTAATACTAATGAGGGAACTGATGAAGAGTGGGTCGATCCGCGACTTGATCTCGTTCGTCAGCTTATTGAATATAAGAAGTTTAAAGACGCCGCGATTCGTCTCGAGACTATGGAAGCTCTAAGAGCTAATAGTTACGATTATGGCGGGTCGCGACCTAAGTTCGAGAAAACTGCCGCGGATGCGCTGGGGGCGCTTGCGAATCTCGATTTATATGATCTTCTTACCGCGTTTCAGGATGTCTTGTCGCGCGCTAATGAAATGCCGCATGAAGAGCTAAAGGGTATTCGCTTTTCAGTTCCCGATAAGATGGATTATGTCTTGGAGCGTACGCGTAATGAGGGCCAGGTTTCATTCGTTACGCTTTTTGAGCCGACAGCTCCCAAGGGCGAGATTATCGTTACGTTTTTAGCTCTTCTTGAACTTTTAAGGCAGCATCGCGTTATTGTTTATCAGAATGCTGCGTTTCATGAAATTACTATTTTACCATCGAAGGAATTGAGCGACGAAACTCCTTTGGAAAGGCCTGATGATTATGAGTGATGATTCCAATATACCTTTGCCGCGCAGCTTACAGGAGATAGTCGGCTCATTATTGTTTGCGAGCCAAACTCCGCTTACTGCCGCTGAATTACGCGAGGCGGTTAAGGCTGTTGAGCCTACCGAGGGCGAAAATGCTGAAGTAATGGAGGTTTATCATACTTGTACCAATCGCGAAATTGACGCGGCGCTTAAGGGGTTAGAGAAGGCGCTTGATGTCGCGGGGTGTGGTTTTCAGCTAGTTTGTACTGCGGGCTCGTATCGCCTTCAGACTTCGCCCAGCTGTGGGCGCTATGTTAGAGCTATGCTTAAGTTAGATCGCCCGAGTCGCTTAGGTCGCGCGTCGCTAGAGACTCTCGCGATTGTAGCGTATCGTCAGCCTATTACTAAAAGTGAGATTGAAGAGATTCGCGGCGTTGATGTCTCGGCTAATATTAAGACATTAATGGATCTTCAGCTTATTCGTCTTGTAGGTAAGTCTGAGTTGCCGGGCCATCCGTTCCTTTATGGTACAACTCCGCTCTTCTTGGAGCACTTTGGGCTAGCGTCGCTTCAGCAGCTTAATGAGATTGATCCAACGCTTCAACGCTCGAATCCGCGTACTAAGGCGGCTCAATATAAAAAGCCGGTTACCGAGAAGACCGATCTTGAAAAGGCTGCCGAAGAAGCTGCGGCTGAAGAGGTTGCGGAAGTAGTTGAAGAAAAAGAAGAGAAAAAGTCTACACCTCAGTTGGAGCAGACTGAGCTAGATGTTGACGACGAAATTTCAATTAATGATGATCTTCTTAATGAAGAAGAAGATGATGACATTTTTATCGACGATACTCCCGATGAGTTCGACGATGACGATGATGACGACGATGGTGATGATGATTTTGATGATGACGAAGAAGATGAGGAGGATGAAGATGATGAGAAGTAATACTCTTTTAGCTGCGGCTTTTTTTATAGCTTTAACTGGATGCGATAGCTCTATTTCGCAAGAGTATCGTCAGGAGCGATCTGAGAAGGATTATCAGCGAGGGATTGAAGAGTTCAATGCCGGTAATGTTGATAAGGCTATAGAATTTCTTTCTCAGGCTATAGCGTCGTCGCCTAGTAATGCGAGCGCGAGATTTCAGTTGGCTATAATCCAGCAAGAGGCTAAGAAGGATTATTTAGGTGCGTTATGTAACTTTACCGAGTATGCGCGTATTGCTGGTAAAAGAGATAAAGCTCAGATAGCTAATGATAGAGCCGCTAATTGTAAAAGGCTTTTGCTCTCGGCTTTGGCTTTGGAGCATGGCATCGGCGAGAATGCCGAGGCTATTAAGGCGTTAGAGAAAGCTAGAATAGATCTTGAGAATGCCGAGAAAAAGATAGCTGAACTTTCTAATGCCACTGAGAGCGATGCTTTAAAAATCAAGAAGCTGGAAAGTAAGAATGCTCAGTTAGCGAAGTTGGTTGAAAGACTTAAAGGTACTGAAGACGACGAAGGCGAAACTCGCGTAAGGACAACTGTTCGTGTAGTTCAATCTAATGAAGAGTCTATAAATGATCAAAAGCGGGTTAATCAGCCTAAGGACATTGGCGATGAGCCTCAAAAGCCTATTACATTAAATCCAGAGGCTAAGGCGCTTTTTGAACAAGAAGAAGAGGAAGCTAAAAAACAAAACGCTTCGAATTTATTGCCCCAAAAACCACTCGCCAATGCTGATCAAAAGACGCCAGTTGCCGCGACATCTCCCAGTGGATTTTATAAAAAGGCTGTAGTTGAGAAGCCTGAATATTATATTGTAAAAGAGGGCGATAATCTTATGAAGATAGCTAAGCGCTTTTATGGCGATAAGAGCGCGTGGATTAAGATTAGAGACGCTAATAAGGCTACAGTAGGGCTTAAGGGCGAGATTAAGAAAAATCAAAGATTGAGATTGCCGTAAAATGAAGCATTTTACTTTTGGAGCTTCTATAGATAATAGACCATACACGCGCTCTAAGGCACCGTGGAGGATTGACGCGTATAAGGAGGCTAAGGGCGAGACTACTAAAGGCGTGAAGTTTGGGTGGAGGCTCTTTCATTATCTCTCAGGCGGGGGCATGAAGGTTTTTGGCCGTACGATAAAGCAAGAGGAAGCCGATATAAAACGCAATAGATTTTTAGTCGGCGCTGGCATATTCGCTTTTATATGGTTTTTATTATGGATTTAAACTTAAGGAGTTTAATATGAAGAGAAATATATTACTAATAGCTGTAGTAGCAATGGGTGTTTCGGCGCTTGCGCAGTCGAATTCGCGAGATGCCTTTTTAAAGAATCAGGCTTACAACGAGATGATGAGAGTTGTGCGCCAAATGGAAGTTCTAGAGTCGAATTTTAGCTCGCTTTCTGAGAGAGTCTCTAAAATTGAAAAGGGCGGTGAAACTTCAGCGCTTAAAGCCGAAATCGAAGCTCTCAAGGCGGAGGTTAATCGCCTAAAAGCTGATATGCAATCCCAGCGTAAGGAGATTGTCGCAGATATCGCCAAAAAGATCAATACTGTTCAAGCTCGTAACACAAGCGCGGCGACAACGACTCGTCCTGCGGTTGATACATCGAATTGTGAGCAGTATGTCGTTCAAAGCGGAGATACGCTCTCTTTAATTTCTCAGGCGTTCGGCACAACGGTTAGAAAGCTTAAGGAATTAAATAGTCTTAAGAGTGATAATCTTAGGGTTGGTCAAAAACTTTTAGTACCCGTTTCTTCGCGTCGATAAACAAGTTACTTTTTTAAAGGAGGTTTTTAAAATGAAGATTTTAGTAGTTGGTAGCGGTGGTCGTGAACATGCAATTACGTGGAGACTCGCTAATGATCCTGTAAAGCATGAGCTTTTCTGTGCGCCAGGTAATGCTGGTACAGCCTCAATCGCGACGAATGTCGATGTCGGCGCTGAGGATGTCGCGGCAGTTACGGCGTGGGCTCGCGCTAATAATCCCGATCTCGTAGTTGTTGGTCCTGAAGCTCCTCTCGTTAAGGGATTGGTAGATGAGCTTTCTAAGATTGGTATTCCTGCGTTTGGTCCAGTAGCGTCTGGCGCTAAGATGGAAGGCTCTAAGCGCTTCGCTAAAGAAGTAATGGACGCGGCTAAAGTTCCAACAGGTAAGGCTGAAGTCCATACTGATCCAGTCGCGGCGAAAGCATCTCTCGCGAAATTTGGTCTACCGGTTGTAATTAAGGCTGATGGTCTCGCGGCTGGTAAGGGCGTAATCGTAGCTGAGACAACTGCTCAAGCCGAAGAAGCGATTGACGATATGCTAGTAGCCAATAAGTTTGGCGCGGCGGGAGCTGAAGTATTGATTGAAGAATTTTTAGATGGCGAAGAGTGCTCGATTTTAGCGATGACTGATGGCGAGAGCGCTGTTTTACTACCTAGCTCTCAGGATCATAAGCGTATTTTCGATGGCGATAAGGGGCCTAATACTGGTGGTATGGGCGCGTATAGCCCAGCTCCTGTAGTTACTAACGATATGTTGCCCGAAATTAAGGAGAAGATTATTCTCCCTGTAGTTCGTGAGCTTAAAAAGCGTGGCACAACTTATCGCGGCATTCTTTACGCGGGTCTTATGATTACTCCTGAGGGCGGTAAGGTTGCGCTTTCGGGCTCTAAGGTTAATGTTGTTGAGTTTAATGCCCGCTTTGGCGATCCTGAAACTGAGGCTGTTTTAGTAAGGCTCGGCGGATCATTCGCGGATGCGCTTCTTCACGCGGCGACTGGGCGCTTAAAAGACGAAGATATTGTAGTTAAGGATGATGTCGCGGCGACAGTTATCATTTCATCTGGCGGGTACCCAGGCTCTTATGAGAAGGGTAAGGTCATTACTGGGCTTGATGCAGCTGCGAAGACAGGCGCGATCGTCTTTCATTGCGGAACTAAGGCTTCGGGCGATGAGGTCGTTACGTCTGGCGGGCGCGTTTTAAGCGTTACAGGTATGGGCGCGACGCTTCGCGAGGCGGTCGATAAGGCTTATGAGGCTGTAGGGTGCATTTCATTTGATAAGATGTTCTATCGTAAGGACATCGCTCATCGTGCGTTTGAAAGAAATTGAAAGTCGTTTCGTTAGCCAGCGGTAGTTCAGGTAACGCGTACTGCGTCGAAGTAGGCTCAGTCGCGTTGCTTGTAGATTGTGGACTATCGTGCCGAGAATTAGTAAGGCGATGCGCGGCGGCGGAAATTGATCCCAAATCAATTGTTGCGATTGTCTTTACTCATAATCATACCGATCATATTCAGGGGCTGGCGACATTTCATTCTCGTTTTCCTCAGGCTGAACTTTATGCTAATATGATGACGGCTGAGGCGATTGCCGCGAAGACTGGGCTAGCTGAAGATGTTTTTACAGTCTTCGAGAATTATCAGGAGTTTGAAGCGGGGCCATTTTCGATTTTACCGTTTTCGATTCCCCATGATGTTCCAGATCCTGTCGGTTTTCTCGTTAAAGCTGAGGGTAAGACGTATTTTCATGCTACTGATGTTGGCGCGCCGATAGATTCGTTAGGTAAATATCTTTCGGAGGCTGATGTAGCGACTCTCGAGTCGAATCATGATCCTATTATGTTACGCCAAAGCTCGCGCCCCGAGAGTTTAAAGCGTAGGATTTTAGGCCAAAGAGGGCACTTATCGAATGATGAGGCAGCGTACCTAGTTAAGAAGTACGCTTCGCCGCGCTTAAAGAAACTCTTTCTCGCGCATTTATCAGGCGAGTGCAATGCCGCGCATATTGTAGAGCGCACTATAGAATCGGCTTTAAAAGAAGCTGGGCGATCAGATATTTCGTACGAAACACTCTCTCAAGATAAGCTTACTTTCTTCTCATGTTAGACTTTAAGAATATATCGGTACATTATGGTCATCAAGACGTTCTTACGAACGTAACATTTCGTGTTAATAAAGGCGATAGAGTTGGTGTAGTAGGTCCGAATGGTAGCGGTAAGTCGACATTATTTAAGATTGTATTAGGCGAAATGTCGACAGATACCGGCGAGCTTATTATTGAGAATGACCCTCGAATCGGTTGGACGCGTCAGAATCCTGAGCCTGATCACCCCGATGAGACATTGCTTGAATATTCATTGCGCGGCATTCCTGGTCTATCTGAGATGGAAGCTGAAATGCTTGAGCTCGAGAGTGATTTAGAAGACCCTGCTAAACTTAAACGATATGGTGAGCTTCAGACTAAGTTTGAACATTTAGGCGGCTACGATATTGAAACGCGGGTTAAAGTGGCGCTCGGCGGCTTAGGCTTTACGGTCGAAGAGTTCGCTAAACCGTTTAAATCGTTTTCGGGCGGTTGGAGAATGAGAGCTGAGCTTTCGCGCGTATTAGCCTCGAAGCCCGATTTACTTTTATTGGACGAACCATCTAACTATCTCGATCTTCCAGCTGTTGAATGGCTTCAAAAGTTCCTTAAAGCGTACGATGGAACGTTAATGCTTATTTCGCATGACCGATTCCTTTTAAGAACGCTTACTGATACGATAGTTGAAGTAGATGCTGGAACGGCGACGCGCTACGAGGGTAATTTAGATTATTATCTTACTGAGCGCGAGGTTAGATACGAACACTTAAAGGCTGCTAAAGAGAATCAAGATCATCATCGTGAGCAGCTTCAACGCTTTGTCGATCGCTTTAGAGCTCAGGCTACTAAAGCTTCTCAAGCTCAAAGTCGCCAAAAGCAGATTGATAAGCTTGATGAAGAGCGTATTATCTTACCTAAGCGCTATACTCAGTCTGGACGCTTAAGATTGGCTGAGCCGCCTCAAAGCGGAATTGAAATGTTCCGCTGTGAGGATTTAGTGTTTTCATACGATGGCGTTAAGAATATTCTTAACGGTATTACCTTTAATATTACGCGCGGCGATAAAGTAGCGCTTATTGGTTATAATGGCTTAGGTAAAACGACCTTAATGCGCATAATCGCCGGAACGCGCCAACCGACTTCTGGTAAGGCGATTATTGGTCATAATGTAATCCCTGGTTACCTATCTCAGGAGTTCGCCGAGACGATTCCGCCCGATGTCTCAGTTTATCGTAATGCTAAGAATGTCTGGGATGCGCGAGGCGGCGGGCCCGAAAAGCAATTCCGCAATCAGCTAGGAGCGTTCGGATTCGATGAGAATGATGTCGAAAAGCCAGCTGGCGTTCTTTCGGGCGGCGAGAAAATCCGCTTAGCGTTTTTAAGGCTCTTTTTAGCGGCTCCTAATTTCTTGTTGTTAGACGAACCTACGACTCACCTTGATCTTGATGGGCGTACAATGCTCCAAAAGGCGTTAAAGAAGTATTCTGGAACTATCTTTCTCGTTTCGCATGATATTGATTTTGTGCGTGATGTCGCTACGAGTGTTCTTGAAATTACGCCTAGTGGTATAAGGTCATATCCTGGCGGGTATGATTATTATTGCGAGAAGAAGGCTGAGGCCGCCGCCGCAGCGAAGCCTCAAGTAGCCAGCGTAGTTACTAAGGCTCCTGAAAAATCACTAACTTCTGACGGTGGCCAAAAGCTCACGTCTAAGGAGTTGCGCCAACTTCGCGCCCAAGAACGCGCCAAGACAGCTCCATTAGTCAAGGAGCTTAAGAAGAAAGTCGAAACAGCCGAGAAGAAGATAGATGAGCTCCAAGCTGCATTAGATGAAGCGAGCGCAGAGCTATTTAACCCAACGCCAACAACAGATTTCGCTGAAGTAAATCGTAAAGTCCGCACTCTCCAGTTCGAAATTGATCGCTACACAGCCGAATGGGAAGAAGCCGCCGAAAAGCTAGAAAATATCAACACCCCATAAGTGTAAAATATTTCCTTCATCTCGCTTCCCACTTCCCTACCTTCTACTCTGCATCGTCTCGTTCGTGTCGCCGCCTGAGTAGTTGGCATTTTGGGTTTTTTAAGGTTGGCTGTATAAGGTGAAGGTTTTGGGGGTTATAGGTGAAAGAATTGTCAGGTGCAGGTGAAAGTATGTGGATGGTGCGTATGAAAGCACTTGAAATGACGTCTCTTCTCTAAGAAATGGCGTCATTTCTCTTTGAAAAGACGTCTCTTTATGAAGAAATGACGTCATTTCGGATGCTTTCACCCGCTACAGAGCGTTTTTTCACCTAATTTTATAATGCTTTGCGTGCTTTAAATCTAATTTTTGGCTACCCTCACGAGCTCGAAGACAAAAGGTGCGCACCTTTTAGCCTGGAGGTGCGCACTTCTTTGTTTTGAGCTAGTGAAGGTAGTGCTTCGGTTGGGACGCTGTCACTCGATCTCGTCGTTCGGTTTTGTGCTTCTCAATCAAGACAAGTTAAAACGCGTACTCCGGGGATGCCATAAGAACGTCACTGGTTGCGTACGAGCGCCTCTCTTACGCTTACAAAACCTCACTCCTCACTCGTGACACGTCCCCAAACTTCGCACCTATGGTTGCGGAATGAGGTGAGCTCAAATTAATCCACACTGCGCGATGAAAAGGAGGTGAAGGGGTTAAAAATTCCTATGTTCCACTTCAACTTCGACTTCGACTAAAATGCCAAAGTGGCAGTGGAAGGTCTTGTGCCAGAATTTTTCGGGGTTCGAATCGCCGCGCTTTTATTTTACAGGTTAAAGTGGTATAATTGTTAGTGAAGAGTTTCGGCAAAGTAAAATAATGCTAATGGTTTAATAGTTATTTATGAAGTATAGTTGCATAATTTTTAACTTTTTTTGTTTTCTTGGATTGACGGTGTATAGCGCGAATTTAGCCCCGTCGCGCTACCCAGAGCGTGAGGTGATTCGTAGTGATTCATTTACAATGCTTAACATTATTCCTTCTAGCCCCGGCAGTGAAGAAGTAGCCGCGGCAGATGCGATTGAGTTTGTCGAGTTGATGAATAATAATGGAGTATGGCGCGCGGCGCCTTTTAGCTGGAAAAACGGCGTAGTTACCATCCCGAGCGATTGGCCATGCTATGGGGTAAAGCTCCTGCGCATTAAGTAACAACGCGAAAAACTCCTTAGCGAAATGTAGGCTTAGAACTAAGTGAACTTATATTCTTTTGTTTGCATATAAAGAATAAATGAGTATTTGTAAATGGAAATTTGGGAAGAGCTTAAAAAGAATAAAGAAAG
>JAGBTH010000116.1 GCA_017631385.1 Kiritimatiellia bacterium | reverse complement strand
TATCATGCCATATCATCGCTCGAGCGCCGCGCGATTTCACAAAATCAGATAAGTCATTAAGATGCTTAAGTAACTGTTTAGAATGAGAACCCTTTATACAAAGTGGACAACTCTGAGCATTAAACGCCTCATCACAACCAATATGAAAATAAGGTGGATTACCGAAATCTTCATGCATTTCAGCGATAATTTCGCGTTGAACGCGCTGAACCTCAGGATTCATAATGCACCAAACCCACCCATCAGGCTCAAAAAGCGGCTCGTATTCTGGATTAAAATCAAGTGTCGAATGCTTCTTAGAAATGCCGCGCGAAAATGATGCGTGACCATAACAGTTAAACTGAGGAATAAGAGTAATACCTAGATCACGGCCAATCGCCACAAGGCGTCTAACTTCAGCCTTATTGAGTTGGGCTTTAGGCCAAGAACACCAAGGATGTTTTTCACTCTTATAAGTTCCCCATGGCTCAATAATAGCGTAGTTGAACTTTAAAAGAGCAGCTAGGCGAATAGCGCGCTCAAGTTGCTGGAGAGTCGTCTCGGGAAAGTGACATAAATGTACAGCGCGAAACGCGAGATGAGGCTTATCTACTATGGTAAGTTCGGGGAGGATTCGCCCTTCGACCTTAAATGTCCCGCGCTTGGCAATAGCGAGTTGCCTTAAGGTATTACTCGCCCACCTAACGCCTGCGAGAGTACGCGCTTTAATCTTAACACCAGCAGCATCAACCTTAGCTGCGTACGCTTCATCATACGTGGCGATATGCTTATCAGCCCTGGCGTCAGCGGGAGGCTCCGGGAGAGTAAGCGCCGTCACACCCTCGACAACCTTCGGAGATGCATCGCCGAACCACTCGGCGAAATGCGCCTTAAGCCACTTTGCGCCTTCGCTGTCAGGACACTCTAGTGTCAAAGTGGTTGTGGCGTCGAACGGCACATACGAGAACTTGTTCATTTTAAACTCTTGCCTGAAAGCCTTCGCCGCAAAAGCTACATTAAAACATATAGCCATCGTCAAAAGACATACTATTAATTTCTTCATTTTCATTGCTAATTTTTTCTTGAATTATTAATCATTGGTATCTATTATACCACTTTAAAGCGCAAAATAAAAGCGCGGCATTCGCACCCAAAAATCCACCGATAAACAAATCCCCGATCCGATGGTTCTTTTCCCTACTGTTCGTTATCGTTGTTTAATTTGTTGTTCTTCAAACGCTTTTATCGCAAATTTATATCAATTATCGTCAATATCCCCAGCTATCATTCATCTTACGAAATTAGGTGCTAAATTCTTAATAAGCGAATACATCTCGTCATAACGTTGCTTCGCTTCTTTTTTAGTAAGCCGATAATACTCTGAATCATCAAACAAGTCTCCTATATCAAGCGCTGAAACTCCGCCATGCGGATTAGGATTAACATCGAACATTGGAGAAAGTCTCCACCCGCGCTCCGTTAAAAGGAATCCATGATTTCGCAAATGATCGTCCGTATTGCAGATTATTGTCGAAAACGCCATTCTCCCCCACAACTCATGTAAATCCGCGATTGGATCTACACTATGCGCGGCAATGAATTCTGCAATTTCAAGATAACTATGATTTTCTTCTCCATCCTTCGCCCCGATCATAGTCATCGCCGAAGCATAGTGAACTCGCTCGTCACCATTGCGATCAAATCGCTTCGAAAAGAATGTCGTTCCCGCCTTTGAAAGTTTTTTACATTGAGTTTCGGGTACAAGTAATCTTCTTCATAACGCGGCATCTTGAAGATCTCGCCCAAGAACATCATTCGCGGCAACTGAAGCGATATCATCTTGAAAGCCAAGGCATGAAATAACAGCCATATAATTACACATCGAAACATGCGCCGACCCCCGCTCAAGCG
>JAGBTH010000115.1 GCA_017631385.1 Kiritimatiellia bacterium | reverse complement strand
TCGATAATTTTCTACAGCTGATGTGATTATCTCCCACGATCCGTCATTTGAAGCATCATCAGAAATAACAATTTCTAAAGGTCGATAAGTCTGAGCAAAAGCGCCTTTTAACGCTTCTAAAATGAAGCGTTTTTGGTTAAAGCATTTAACACAGAACGAAACGAGAGGAGCTTCCGTTATTTTAGCAGAATCATCAGACATTTTTTTACTTCTTTATTCAAAGCGTCTCTTTCCTTATAATATATAACTTTACAAGTAACATTATTATATCACATCAATCATCATTTCTCACTCCGTGCGCCGCATTTTTACCCCTCGCGCGGGTTTGGCGCCTCCGGCGCGGAGAAGAGGGAAGTGGGAAATGGTTGGGAATTAGACCCAGCGCTTGCGATCAAGCGGCTTGAAAAAGTTCTTTTTCAAGCTTTGTATGTTAAGAAAGAATAGTTTCTCTGTTTCTGAAATCTTCTTCTCAATCTCAAACTTAATGCGCAGCAATTCAAGCGTAGCAATCATATCAGCAGCTTGAAACAAGCGATACCTTGATGGCAACACTTCTGGCACAAAATCTACACGAGATGAAAATATTGCAAAAGCGGTCTTTAATAATGCTAAAACCTCTTCCTGACCATTATCGTAATACACCTTCAATTTCCCAAACGAATTGAAGTCATCAGCATGAGTAATCAAGAAGCGCGTTATTTGCTGAAGCAACTGGTCATGTAATTCTCCAGCGCTTGTAACATATTTTTTATCCACCCAAAAAGTCTGAAACTTAATCGGCGCATGACGAATAAAAGACATCATTCGATTAAATACAACGCGCCTATCTTGTCGTTTCAGATTACGATATGGTTCTTCCCAACGAACTAATGGTCCTGCATGAATCGCATGATCTTCAGCTAAATTCAACTGCAATAACATCTCGTTGAGTCGTGCTATGTCATCTAAAACAGAATCGGACTGATTATGAAAAACCATACAAACAAGGTAATAGCGAGACGAATGAACATCAGGAGAAAAACTTCCTGACTCATCAACAAAGATACTTATTTCCTTTACGCCATTCTTCATTGTCTGTTCTTGATAAAGTGATGGCGAGGCTTGCGCCTCGCCAACGGCAGGGGCTTCCCCGCCAGCCGGTGGACTCCAGATAAATCCTTTGTCCAAAATTCTCTTAAGACGAAGAACTCCCTTCGCTTCTCGAAGATCCCGCGTTAACAGCAAAATCACTTATATTTTCTCATATATCACCGCAGATGGCAAGTGGGAATTTGTAAAATTCCCCTAACTTATACCCGAAACTATATTTCACCTAATAAAAATATGGGTGAAACGCACTTTTAACCCCCTTAAAAATATTTTTTAATTTTTTTATTTTCTCTCCCCTTCCCATCGCTACCGCGGCATTTTCACCCCTCGCGCGGTTTTTGGCGGCTTCGCCGCGGGGAACGAGGAAGTGGGAAGTCTGACAAAGCATTTGCAATATGTTTGCCAATTCATTTTATATCACGTCCAAACAATTGCGCCATTTGATGTCTATTTAATCAAACCGTCTCATTTTCAAGACGAACATCCAACCGAACTGTCTCGTCTGGTAAGCAATGCGCCCCCCTGTAAAGCTTAAAAGAGAAGTGATAATTCTTTTAAGGATTGAAATTCGCTATCACTAAGGGGGGATAGTCCTTTAGAGCGTAGATAACGCATTGCCTTTCGATAAGCTAATGATGAGTCATCGACTTTCTTTAGGGCTGTCGCGTTTTGCCGCGTTAAAAGATCGTTATTCCAACTGCCATCTGGCTTTTGAGTACGCTTTATCTCCTCAATTGACCTTTCATCAGTTAGATTAAAAGCTAAAAAATATGGTTTTGACGCGCTAATGTCTATCTCAGCTATTCCTTTTTTATCCCAATTACTTTTTACAAAATAAAATGTCATAGCTATAACCAAAGTTAAGGAAGCTGCTAACAATACTCCGTTTCGCTTAAAAAACACGCTTCTTTTCGCGAAAAACCTGCCATTTCTAGTCTCAATTTCGCCTAAATTTTTAAGCTTATCTACAACTTGGATATATTCAGGGCCTAATTCATCTAATGTTTCTTTAAAGTCCTCTGTCATTGAAAACCTCCTTTAATCGCTTTAATGCATTTGACATGCGAGATTTTACTGTTCCTATCGGAATACTTAAAATTTCAGCTACTTCTTTATAAGGTAACTCTTGAAAAAAGCCTAACTCTACGACTTCTCTTAAGGGCGGCGAAAGCTGAGATACAGCCCATCGCACATCATCAACTACACAAGGAACTTTAGGAGATTCAACTTGGTTAATCTCCTCTGAATACGCCTCTTCTCGATTTACTCGACTAGACTCCCTTCTATATGAATCTATCAATACTTGGCGAGCTAAAATAAAAAGAAATGTACTTAATTTCGCTGTTTTTTTATACCTATCGCTATATTTCCACAGTCTTAGATAGGTTTCTTGGACTAAATCTTCCGCACCATTAATGTTAACGCCCTGACGCCAAAAAAAGTTCAATAATTTTTTTTCGTATTCCTTAGCTTCTTTTAAAAGCTCCTTATTGAACATGCTTACCTACCTTTATTATCGCATCAGCCTCATGAGCAATACGCGATACCGATCGAGCATAAGGTATATTCGATGCAATATATATTAGTAAAGCCGAAGTTAAAACCCCTAATACAAATCCAAAAATAGCATCAGCTGGCTGACCTAAAAGCCCATTTATAATCTTTCGAACTATAATTCTTATAATTCCAAAAATGATAAGCCCCACAACTATCGCAACTACATACTTAACCGGCAATTGCGGAAAGCGCGCGGCGATATATGGCCATAATAATATACTGGCCGAGACTGATGTTATAGTCGCCGTTACGAATGAAAAAAGCCCTGAAGCCCCCTTAAACAGCCCCATTATTACGAAAAAACATGAAACTGCTAAAAGGATATAGTCTAAAAGGCCTAGCGTATCACTTATCATTTTACCTTAGTTAGAGTTCTTAAATATCCCCTATAAACCGAAGCGGCCTGGCTATCATTATGACTTTTATCAAATGCATTGATTAAACCCTGGACTGACTTAACCGAGGTTGGGCTCGAAGCTAAAGCGCGAGAGTATAATTCAACCGCCGTAGCAGACTTACCAATACGTAAAGCGAAATCGCCAGCCTCAATATGAGTATTAATCTCGCTAGGCCTTATTTTACATGCTACGAGATACGCGTCTAATGTTCTATCATTATCTTGGCGAGAACGATTAACTCGCGCATACGCTCGCGCTAGCCCAATCGCCGCGGCGTAACTTACAGGATTACTCTTAAGGGCTTTCATATAAGAAGTAATCGCGTCCTTATACTTTTTACGCTTAAAAAAGTCATCGCCCTTTTTAAGCATTGACGCGCACCCTACCGTATCTATGCGCGCTATATTAGGCTCTGATCGTTTTTTAATCTCTTCATTTAATGAGGTTAAAATTACATTTTGGACATATTTAACCCTTTTTGTATCATCCTTTTCGAGATAAATAAACGCCCTAAATTGATCTCTGGCCGCCTCTAAATATTGAAATGTATCTCGATAAAGACACCCTAAATAATAACGCGCTGAAGCATTTCTAGCGTCTAATGTAATCGCCTGAAGAAACTTAACGCGCGAGTCATGATAACGAGATGAATTTTTATCATCATCAATCCTTACAAAATCGACAATCCCTAAACCCGTCCAACCTATTGAACGAACCGATGGATCTAGATTCGTGTTAGAAGCTAAACGAGCGTATGATTTAGTAGCTAGCTTATAATCCTTACGATAAAACGCTATCTGAGCTGATAATTCTATTATATCAATATCGTCGCCATTAGTTTTAGCCGCCTTATTAAGAGCCGTTGCCGCGGCATCTAAGTTACCAAGAGCGAATTCGCTCCTAGCTAACATTACATGCGCGTCAATATTCTCAGGAGCTTTTTCTATAACTTCAGTAAAGCATTCAGCCGCCATCTTATACTCGGCGTTCTCGAACGCTACCTTACCCTTTTCATAGTCTTTAACGGGGTCGCTACTTAAGCTACACCCGCTAAGACTAATAGCTAAGGCTAGTACAAAGTAACTCTTAAGAGCGGATTGTGGCAAGAAATTCATCACGCTTAGCCTCCATAATCTCTTTCGTTTTACCTTCTAAGTTAAGACGAACGAGGGGCTCAGTATTAGACATTCTTACATTAGCCCACCAGCCTTCGCTCTCCCAAGCATCGACCGAGACTCCATCAAGCTCAAAAACCTTAGCCTTTGAAGCATAATCTGATTTAATCTTAGCTAAAATCTCAGCTGGAGGCGTTACAGTTTTAGTATTAATCTCGCCAGACTGGTAATACTTCTTTAAAGGCGCAATAAGCTCAGATAAGGGCTTATCGCTGGCCGAGACAATATTGGCGAGCGCATAAGTCGCCATTGCTGAAGATTCAGCCGTAAAGTTAGCCTTAAAATAGTAATGCCCCGAGAGTTCGCCAGCGAAAATCGCGTCATTCTGGCGCATTTGGTCCTTAATAAAGGAGTGACCGACGCGAGACATCATAGGCTTACCGCCACATTCAGCGATCGTCTCTTCGGCAACCTTGGTAGATCTTAAATCATAGAAGCACGCAGCTCCGGGATTGGATTTAAGTAAATCCTTCGAGATAAGCGCTGTTACGAAATCCATCGCGATTACATCGCCCTTCTCATCGATAAAGCCCGCACGATCGGCATCGCCGTCATACGCAACACCAAAGGCGTACTTACCAGGATTGGCTCTTACAAGAGCTTGAAGATCCTTCAACGTCTCAACATGAAGAGGGTTCGCGTCATGATTCGGGAAATCCCCATCGTATTCACCAAAGAGATCATCGTGGGTAAGATCATTCTGGCCCTCGAAAGCGCACGACTCAGCGATACCCATACCGTTCGCGAAATCCATCGCTACATGAACTGGGCGAGCTAAATGAGCGAAAGCTCTAACATGTTCAGCGTACTGAGATTTAATATCGACCTTAATAATAGATCCTACGCCAGAAGGAGGCTCATTACCCGTCATACCTTCGACGAGCTTTTCAATTTCCTTAATGCCAGTCGCGCCAGAAATCGGTACGGCACCAGCTCTGCAAAGCTTACAACCATTCCACTCTTTAGTATTATGAGAGGCGGTAATCATAACAGAGCCATCAGCCTTCAACGAACCATTAGCGAAATAGCTCATCGGAGTAGAAGCTAGCCCAATATCAAGAACATCAACGCCCTCATCTATTAGACCTTGGGAAAACGCGGCGAAAAGCGCGTCAGATGACTTACGGCAATCTCTCGCGACTACTACTCGACCACCCTTAACGCCGATAAATTGAACATAAGCTCTAGCAATCTTATAAAAATCATCATCCGTTAATTCAGTACCATAAATACCACGGATATCGTATGCTTTAAAAATGCTCATTTTACTCTCCTTAATGTGATTAAAATATTATATCAAAAACAACTTGAAAATTCACGCTAGAAGTCCATTTTCAAGAACGAGCGTTCTATCGCAAATTTCGGATGCTTCTCGAGAATGGGTTACCATTACCAAAGCCGTCCTTCTATCTGATAACTCAGTAAGCATTTTTAGAATCTCCGCCCCCGTCATTGCATCCAAGTTACCAGTAGGTTCATCAGCCAAAACGAGATCTGGCTCAATGACGAGGGCTCTAGCCAAAGCGACACGCTGACGCTCGCCCCCTGAAAGCTCACCGGGCAAATGATCCATACGATTCTCTAGCCCCACGTCCTTAAGAAGTTTCTTAGCGTTTTCAAGAGCTTTAGACTTCTTCATCTTAATAGCCATCGTCGGTAAAAGCACATTCTCAAGAACCGTTAGCTCGGGCATTAAATGGTAAGCTTGGAACACAAACCCAATGCGTCCACAACGCTTAACAGTACCAGACGTCGGTTTTAACAAGCCCCCCAATATATGAAGCAATGTCGACTTACCGGAACCCGAACGCCCCAATATAGCGACTCTCTCGCCAGGCGCCACCGAAAAATCCACTCCCTTTAATACGCTCACAGGCTTAGCGCCAGGGATTTTAAATCGTTTTTCAACCTTATTAACTTCAAGTACGAACATAACGAAATAACTTATTCGTTCAACGCTTTCACCGGATCCTTAGCCGCGGCACTTAACGCCGGCACAAGAGAGGCTAAAAGCCCGAACACGTATATAATTACAACAAGACCGACGACATCGGAATAAACAATGCGATGAGGTATTTCGCTTAACTGATAAATCGACGCGGGAAAAACCTCCATCCCCATCTTCGCTAGCCACTCTACAATATTCTGGAGATTCGATAGTACCGCCCAGCTAACGCCTAACCCAAGTAAAACACCAATAGTACACTGAATTAGCCCATGCGTTAAGAAAACAGACATGATACTAAACTTACTAAAACCTAAAGCTTTCAGAAGACCAATCTCAGGAGTTTTTTGGACAGTTAACACTAAAAGCGTATTCATAACGCAAAATAGAGCGACGATCGAAATTAAGAGTAAGAGTATCGCCGTCATGTTAGTTTCGACAGCTAGCGCATCGAACAAATGCTTATCAGCTTCGCGCCATGTAATAACTCTATACGAAGGCGCTCTAAAGCCAGAATTCATACGTCTTAAATTAGAACTTTTTAACGCATCAGCAATATTATTAAAAACAGATGTAAACGCCTTATTATCTACCGCAACATTTATCGGCGTTTTAATATGTATCGCGAAAACACCCTCTTCTATACCCATTAAATCGCGCACCGAATCAATATCGGCTATAACATAACCAGTATCATAATCATAATGCCCACTAGAGAAAATACCAGTTACCTTCCATTTTCTCGGCAAATAAACCTCATTCGGCAAAGGTGGAGCACATACAGTAACGGAAGAGCCAACCCATACGCCCATAGAGCGGGCTAATTCATAACCAATAATAAGGCTATCAGGCTCCAGCTCGAATGTACCTGCTATAGGCTCACCTATTTTATAGGCTTTTCTAAATTCATTACCGGCAATACCAATAACAATAGGCGCCTGGACGCGCTCGCCGTACGAGAAAAGGATTCTCGAATCAACCTCGGGCGTAACGCACGTAACATTAGCTACCCCTCTTAGTTGATCCGCGAGCTCAGTCTCATTCGTAATTAAAGCGCCGCCTTGAGAAACGATAGATACATGAGGCTTAAACTCTAAAATCTTCTCTCGCCACTCATCGCCAAAGCCCGTCATTACGCTACGAACTATGACAACGACAGCTACACCGAGCATTACGCCGATAATAGATACGCACGTAATAACCGATGCTACAGAGCGCTTCGGTTTAAAATACTTAAGAGCTAGAAATATAGGGAGATTCAATTTATGTAAATAGGCTTAGAAGTCATCAATAACAACCTCAACGTCGCCACTATCTACAGCCTTCTTGGAAGTATCTTCTTCTGTATCCTCTTTAGCAGCCGCTGTCTGAGTTGTAGGAAGGTAACGATAATACACCATCAGCTGAAGCGCGACAAGGCACGTATCCATATATGGCCGAGAGGTATACTTATCGGTATTTTTAAAATATCCCTGCTTATGCTCTTGACCAGACCAATCCTTAACCTTAGCTTCAAGATTAATAATCTTAGATGGATAATACGCTTTCATCGCCTTATTCCAATCAAACCAGTTTTGCTGATCGGTCTTAGTAGCACCTTCCTTCATGCCAGCTTGATATTTACACTGAGTAGCGTAATAACAATAATACTGGGGGCAGACATTACCTATATGAGCCTTACCCTCGTGAGTGATATCTCTACTCTCAAACGATGGCTTCCAGTTACGCATATAATTGAGCGACGAAGCAACTTCACTTAAGTTACCATAACCTAAAAGCTGCATAGCTAAACAACCAACACCCGCCAAGCCAGGATGTACGCCATCACCTGCTTTGACCGTATAATGGAATGTTCCCTTATCAAAGCTTCGCGTCTGGAGACAGCGAATCGCTTTTTTAATACACTCATCAAGCCCATCAGGCTTAAGCCCTGCCATCTTACCAGCTTTAAGAGCCTGAATAGCCCAACCAGCGTAAGAGACGTCATCACGTTCTGACTTTTTATCCAAATGATAATCCCAGCCACCTGTAGGAGACTGATTTTTAACGATTCTATCGAGACATACTAAAGCTATATCCTTAATATCAGGATTTTTAGTCATGCCGAATGCTTCGCATAAGGCGTATGTACATATAAGGAACGCATACTCATTAGCATCAGAGCCTTCCATCTTAACACCACGAGGAGTCTCTTTGGTACTCTTCATAATATAATCTATAGCTCTTTGAACTACTGGACCAAAATCCTTCGCGTAAGGAGAAGGAGAGCCAGGATACTCACCGTGAGCGAGGTATGTTAATACAGCGAGTGCAGTATTCGCCAAAACCCTCGTGTCATTCTCTTTTTTCTTTTCGCCCCAATAGCCAGCCTTTTTCTGAGTAGCCTTTAACCACCAAAGCACCTTCATAACACAAGCCTCAGTCGTAGGATCACCCCAGCCCGCTCCGCCGCCAGTTCTAGCACCAATAGCGCCAGGATTACGCGACTGAACCATAGAGCGCATCTTAACAGGAGAGACAACATTGTGAACCGAATCAACAGGAGCCGGACTTACCGAAACTTGAGGTGAAGGCGGCGAGGGCGTTGGCGCCATTTCAGAAGGCGGGCCAGGATTAGGTACATCTAACGTAATATCAGGAGGCGTAATCTCCGGCGGATCTGGAGGTGGAGGTTCTTCCTCTACCTGCTCTTCCTCTTCGTCAGGCTTATCCTGTTCAACCGTAGTAACGAAAATCTGCTGAGCCGGGGGCTTAGTAATCTGAGTTACAACGATAAGCACAACCACTAATAGGACAACCGAAACAATAGCGATTAAAGGCGCTTGCTGGCGCTGTAATTCCAATCGCGCCAATTTATATTCAGGGGAATTTTTCGGCTTACCGAGCCCCTTAAACATATCTATCAGTCGGCTAAAATATCCCTTCTCTTCAAATTTTTCGCCGAGAGCCTTTATATCGATAAACTCATTATTCTCGTCCATAATTTACACTCCTTACATTGAAAATACGCTTACATTCATAAGCTTATACTCATAGCATATATCCAAAAGATCTACTAAGGCGCCATGAGGACTCTTACCGTTACAGCGTACAACTATCGTGGCGTCGCTAGAAACATCAGATATCTTCTTGAGAATCGGCTTTATCGTCTTAATATCATACTCTTTACCGTTATAAACATAAACGCCCTTACGGTCGCTACGCCTATGGTCGCCTACCTGAATTTCTTCAACTGGATCATTAGTCTGCTCAGCGCTAGACTGCGCAGGAGCAGGTCGATTAACGTTCAGCCTCGAAAATACATCTTGAGGTTTAATAGTAACGACAAAGAAAATGATAAGCTCGAATACGACGTCAATCATCGGCGTCATATCAAGCTGCGGATCTTCTTGAGGTTTTCTCGCCATAATTCTCTCTTTTCTGTCGAAATCTTAAAGTCTAGCGTTTTTTCGCTTCGCTCGTATTATCTTCGGCTACAGCCGTGAATGAAATTTTCCAAATGCCCGCCTCGGTGCATTTATCCATGACGTGCCTAATATACTCATGCGGAGTCCTCTCGTCAGCACGAATAAGAACTGGAAATTCATGACCGTATCTCTTCTTACGCTCGACAACTAAGTTGTAGACGTCCTGAAGAGAAATCTCTCTGTCGCTTATCGAAATACGAGGCTTAGCTAGGCGCTTACGACCATCGCCCTTTTTATCGAACGCGGCAACATCGATTTGTAAATGCTCCATCGGCAAAGTCTCGGCAGTAATAACCATACCGTGCTTGCCATCTGCCAGCGTAATCGACTCATCCCTCTTAGCGGACTCGGTAAGAGTTACCACGAAAAAGATGATGAGCTCGAACACGACGTCAATCATTGGCGTCATGTCGAGCTGAGGATTACTTTGAGCTTTTCTAGCCATTGTGAACCTTACAATCTTGGAATTTTAAATTAGGCTTCTTCGGCGCCTTCAGCGGCGACTTCAACATTCCTAAGGCTATTGAGGAACTCCATCGTAACAGCCGTCATTCTTAAAATACGACGGTTAGCATTGTTACGAAGAGAATAGAACATCGTAATCGAAGGAATCGAAACAATAAGACCGGCAGCCGTAGTCCAAAGCGCCATACCGATAGAGCCAGCGAGTTCAGAAGGCTGAGGCGCAGGACCGCTAGAAAGCTGGTCGAAGGTCAAAATCATACCCTGAACCGTACCTAACAAACCGAGCGACGGACCGAGGTTAGAACAGACCGAAATCCATGTAAGACGCTGCATGAGTTTTTCTTGCTCAAGGTCAGAAGCCGCGGTAACAGCCTCTTGGATCGTCTCGTAACCATCCTCAATATGTGTAAAGGCGGCCATCAAAATATTGGACATCGCTGACGGAGTATTCTTGCAAGCCTCAATCGCGGCGATAATATCACCCTCGGCCATTGCATTCTGAACCTGATCAATGAGGCGCTGGGGCATGAGCTTTTCGGGCTTAATAAGAATGTTGCTGTCAATACAGAAGTAAATCGCGAGAATACCGTCACCGAACAAAGCGAACCACAAAAGCATACCGACGATTGAACGATTACCAGGCTTACCAAAAACTACTTCCATAAAACCGCCGCCACTCTGAGGAGCTGCAGCCGCAGCGTTGCCGTTAACTGCATTGCCATTAGCATCAGTTAACGCTGAGGATGCCGGCTGCGCGCCATCTGCCGCGTAAGCCGATGCGAGAGGAATCGCAATAAGTCCTGCAAGAACAGTTGCAACAATTACCATTTTCTTGAGCTTCATCTTTTTTTCCTTTTATTTTGAATTTAAATTATTTAGTTTATATAGTTTATTATTTTGAAAGAGAGGCCGCATTGGCTTTCATATTCTGAGCCTGATCGGACATACCGATCGCGCCTAAAGAAGCCGCGCTTCGCTCCATAGCCTTAATTCGAGGCTCTAAGCAATCGGCGTCGTTATACATTAATGCAACCTTTAAATAAGCGTCAATAAGAGCTTTTTTATGAGCCTCAGGCTTCTCTGCGCCATCTTTAAGAATAATATCGCCGCGCATAATAAGCGCCTCGGCGCTCAAGGGTCTACTAGCTTCTTGAACGGCCTTTCTTAAGCAATTTTCAAGCCTCTCTCTCTGACCGAGAGCGAGAAGAGCCTGCCAATATGCAGGAGCGAGATCGCCCTTATAAGCGGCTGACTGATCACCCTCAATAACAACGCGAGCTGCATCATAAGCCTTCTGAGGATTCTTCATCTGAAGATACGCCTCGACGAGATAGCGCGCGGCAACCTTATCCCACTGAAGTCGCTTATAATCCTTAGTGATTTTCGCTAAGCCATCGACCGCAGATCCGCCCGAACCGCCCTGAACAGATTGTACTAAAGTATCAAAGTTTTTAGGCTTCTCAATTTCAAGGCTCTCGACATCATCTTCGGCAATCATCTCGGCGGCCTTACCGAACTTAACTTCGTAAGATTTAGATGTTACTACCCATCTAATTTCGCCTTTTCGAACTGTTCCTTTTTTAGACTTAATAGTGCCTGGAACAGCCCACATAGATGAAACTGTAAGCACAGTCACTACAGTCAATAAGAGTTTTTTCATTTGTTTTTTCTCCTTAAATTATCTTTTATTACGCTTTATAGTGCGGCTTCCTTAGCAGCCATATCCATTGTTTCACGAATCTTCTGAGCGTTGGGACCATCAGGGAAATATTTTAGATATTCCTCACCCAACTTCTTAACATCGCCATATTGCTTCTTCTCAAGAGTCATCAACATCGGCACAAGCTTCGCATAAGCTTCTTCAAGTACAGCCAATTCACGAGGACTAAACTGATCAAGCGTCTTTTCGCCGCTCGTCTTCGCCGCGAGAGCTGAATTATTCTCCTCTTGATTCTCGGGAGCTCTCTCTAAAGGCTTTCTAGAATCAACAATACCATACAAGGACGAAGCGATACGACCTCTCTTAGAGAAGACCGCCTTTTTATCGCCCTTCTTCTCGTCTACCTCAGCCTGAGCTATATGCATATCAGCCGACATAAGCTTAATAATGTCCTTCTGCCAAGCGGGAGAATCCTTCCAATAATACTTACCAAGGCGATCAAGAGCCTTATTAGCCGTCTTATAGCTCTCGACATCTCCATGCTTTTTAGCTATCTCAACCGCCATCACACATACGTTAGTGCCAATCGGCATTGCCGCGAGACGCTTATTCTCCAAGAAGCCCTCAATCTCAGAAATAGCTCCTACGTAATTACCCTTCTCCTTATTTACCTCAATCTTACCAATCGTCGCGCGAGCCATAACCGTCATAAGATTATTGGTGCGCGAGGCAATATTAATCGCCTTATCGAAAGCTTCTTCAGCGAGAGCCCACTTTTTAGCTTCAATTAGCGACTCGCCAGCCATGACATAATCCTGGGGCTTATAATTAAGCTTATCGCCCTTATCAATCATTTCTTTATAAAGGCGTGAGCTCTCTTCAATAAGCTGCGCCTTACGCTCAGGGTCTGAAACACTTTGCGAAAATTCAACAAGGCTCTTCGCTAGCATTGGCCAGGCGATTCTAGCTTCATCAGAATCTGGGAAGAACTTACAAAGTCTATCAAGCGCGTCTTTAGTCTTCTCAATATTGTTATTCGTAGTATGAATCGCCGCTAACTGACGATAAGCGCCTTTCGAAAAACGCTCGCTATTAGGATATTTCGAAACATACGCCTCTAAACACGCTACAGCATTATCAAGCGGCTTAATATTCTTCTTCGCGAAAATCGGCATGTGCTTAGAAGGCTCAATGAGACGACTCCAACAGAAACCTGCATAAAATAGCGCGATTTCATGAAGTTCTTGAAACTTTTCTTTATCTTCCTTCGATACGGACGGATCGTTTAACTTCGCCTCAGCCTCTTTACTAAACTTATTAAACTCTTTTATGCCGTTAATAATCATTGCTACAGCCTTAACCTCCTGCTCGGCAAAGTTAGTCGCAGTTTGAGTAGCTTCATCGGGCGTAGCATTCGTTGATAATGATGCAGATTTAGCCTTTTCTGAAATTTCACCTAATAACGCGACACCATCCTTCTGGTAAATAGATGCTAAACGCATCTGCGAGCGCATCTTAGAAAGATCATTCTTCTCATTATTTATGTACTTTTTCAGATATGCAATCGCATTAGGCTTATCACCAAGACCATCATAGCAAGAACTAATTGATGAGAGCGCTCCAGCATAGAATGTTGAATTAGTATAATATTTATCCATTAGGAGTAAATACTTTAACGCCTCACGATATTTCGAAGCCGCTAAATCGCCACCTAACTCAACAGCCTTTTGATAGGCTTCGCCGCCCAACTGAGCCGCTAAAATAGGAGCGTTAATATGACGCGTATAATTATCAATAAATGCGTAATATAACGCATTTGCGCGCACTAAGTCATTTCTACGCTTCTCCTTCGCCGCGATTGACATTACCGCATTACCAGCGGCATTCATAACTACATCATCGCTATTACCCGCGAAACGCTCAGCTAAATAACCAGAAACGACGTCAGCGTACATACGATACTGATCTAATTTCTTCGAATCAGTCGTACGCTTCATCAATTCATAATAACCATCAACGATCTTATAAAGCGCGTTAATTGACTCTTTTTCTTCAGGATATGCGCTTAAAGCTTCATAATAATCAGCAATAGCTGTTTCGAACTCGCCAGCGCCGAACTTTTCGTCAGCATTCCTAAAGCGCATCTCGCGCACCTTAGCGCGCTGAGCAGGCGTAATCTTAGTCTCAATCTTTTTACCAAACTTCTCATCCATGAACTTTTCAATCTCGTCGACAGTTTTCTCAGCCGCCGAAGCCCAAGGAGAATGCGGAAAGCGAACATAAACATTCACCGCGTGATTGTAAGCGCCAGCATTGTTTCTACGCCCATTTTTACCCTTAGCGCCAAAGAGAAGATCGCCTAATTCAGACTTATTCTTCTTTAAATCTTCTTCAGTCTTAGACTTCTTTAGAGCCTCTTTCCAAAGCATATCCGCTAAAAGATAACGGCATTGGGGCATTGGAGAGAGCTTAAGAAGACCATAGCGACCATCGGGATCAGCCTTTTCGAGCTGATCATGAATATCCGCCAAATCCTCCATATAATCATCAATTACTCCTTGAGCCCTATCGAGTCTACCGCCTAAAAGCTCAAGATGAGCCTTCATAGCGATCGCGCGCCCAAAATAAACCGGCTTATCGCGCTCCCAAAGAAGTTTCGAAATAATAGTCTTAGCCGACGCTAAATCAGCCTTACGATCTTTAGCCGGCAACTCCGAAGCAACGCGAAGATATAAATCCGCCGCGTCACAAGCAGCAGTACACCAAAGATTCGCCGCCTCATCGTCCTTATTCTTAAGAGGCGCGACATCAACCATTATCGCCTCTAAATCCTTAGCGGCATCGCGATAACGCTTCATAGCCATTAAAATCTGCGCGCGCTGCCAATGAGCCTTGCGAACTAACTCAGTAAGTTCTTTAGGCGGATTAGCATTACCCTTAAAGAACTCCTCATATTCCTTAAGGCACTGCTCATTCCTGCTTCGGTTATAATGGTCATTGGCTACTTCAAGTCTAGCCGCCCAATACTTAGAGCTCTTTCGATCAGGTAAAGAAGCTATTAACTTATCAACTTCCTCGCTCTTACCTAAAAGCAATAGGTTACGAATCTCAATAGCGAAAAAGAGCGCCTCGGACTCAGGCCACTTCTTCTTCGTATCTTCAATAACTACCTCTGCGAAAGAAGAGAATCCATAATTGACCAACGCTTCAACGTAGGCGATCTCTTCTTTAAGTTTAGGATCTAAACCCTCAGACTTATCCCCCGCATCAGCATCCTGTGCAGACGCAGGAGCAACAACTGAAAGCGACAATAGTAGCGCAAAAGGCGCAATAAATTTTTCGATTTTAAAAGTCATGATATAGTAGTATACTCGTTTACCCCAAATCTTGCAAGTAGAAAAAGTAGTCAAATGCCTCGCCTTTATCCTTCTTCTCTATTGCCTTAAGATACTCTAAAGATTTTAAGGAATATGAAACTATTGTATCTTCTTCTAGACGAATATCAGCTTTTCCAAGGAAAATCGTGAGAATAATCCCCCAGGCTATTATGTGATATTTTTTTTATACGCGAAAAATGCTATAATTCTAGCATGAAAAATATTCTTATCATCTGTCTTCTGATTTTACCAGCAATCGTTTCAGCCCAAAGCCTACTGCGTCCACTCCCTGGCTTACGCCTGCAACAACAATCGCAACTGCTTGAACCCCTGTTGCCCTTTGCGGATGCCGTAGAAAAGGCAAAAGCAAACGATCCGCAAGGTTGGTACGCCCTTGCAATCCATTATGCCAAGGGCGAAGAAATCGAACCTGACAACCAAAGGGTACGTCAGTTCTTCCAAAAAGCATACGATATGAATTATAGCAATGCTGTTTTTGTTGCCACATTGCTTGATGAATATAAACTACACGAATATGGACATCTCTTACGAGTTAACCCTTTTAACGGGTCTGAATCATATCATCGGCCTAATCTTTCGCTTTATGCTGAAACACGCTTTTTTGCTTTTGGTTCCCCAATAAATTCTCTTTCGATTACCAACGCCGCAGATGTTGCAAAAATCCGTGCTGGATATGAACGCGCTTTTAAGCTTGGGGTTTCTGTCGCCACGAATGAGCTTGCTCGATTTGAGCAAAGGGTAAAAGCATACCAGGAAAAGGCCGCAAAAGAAAATGCCGAAGCCGAGCGCAAGGCAAAAAACGCAAAACTTATTGAGGGTTTATTGTAGTATAACAAACCTTATAACAAACCCGAACAATGGCATATTTTCCCCTACAAGCACCCCTTAAAAACCCCTTAAAAATCAACACTCTCATACAATCTCATATAACCTCATACTGATTGTAAATGGTTGTTATCTCTTACCTCCGTTATGCGAATATAATATGATTGAATTATTTCCAATGGGGACAATCCCCCAGGCTATTCTTATCCTATTATAATTAGCACACAAAACAACGATAATACTATCGCCATGAGAAGGAAAAAAAGTTTATATTTCTTGTAGAAAATCTTGTTATAATCATTGTTTATTTTTATTGGTAATTTT
>JAGBTH010000013.1 GCA_017631385.1 Kiritimatiellia bacterium | reverse complement strand
GTCGTATGTCGCTACTGGTATCGATAATCCCTACCACTGCTTGATGATCGATGCGCGTGAAGGCGCTAAGTTGTCGGCTACTTTTACGACCCAGTATGATAACATTACCGGTCATCGCACGGCTAAGAGCAACTTCCGTCAAGAATCGGTCTATCTCGATGACGGAGTAGCGCTCCTTTTAACTATGCCTTGGGAAACCGTATTCGCGTCGATTCCCTCCGAGAAGACGCCCGCGTGGTATGTCGAGTTCATCCACTGGATGCGCGGCGGTTATACTCTCGGTGGTTCGCCCTCGGTTCACAATCGCTCTTCGTTCGCTGAACTTAAGTTTACTGGCTTTAACAAAGGGTCTGATGCGAAGATCAAGCGCCGTCTTCTTTTCGCTGGCAAGAAGATTTTCGGTGCTTCTTGCAGCCCTCGTGGTAATGGTTATATTGAGAAGTGGCAGGATCCTGAACTTGGCGATCAGGAGTTTTACCTTAAGAAGGTTAAGCCCTTCGTCAGTTCGATTAATGCGTATACCGCCCGCATAAAGAAGACGATGAGCGATGATGAAGTTATCGAAATCTACGCGGCAGTCGGCGAGAAGCTTTTCAATGTTGATTTTATCGTCGAGCAAATGCGTCGTCAGTGGCTCGATGAAAAGTTCACTAAAGAATAATAAAACTTACAATTATGAATTACGCTGCGATATTAACACCTTTTGTTTCAATAGCGGTATTGATATCTTGTAGTAAGGCGTGCGCGGAGGCTAAGCCGGCCGAAGCGCGCGCTTCTCATTTACAAGTGGAGTTTGTAGACTGTCCTAAATGCGATAAGCGTATGCGCATTTCGGAGGACGGTAAAAAGGCGTTCATAAATCGCAGTAAAGTAAGCGAGATTGAGCGAGCTGAAATGGTTGAGCGCGCGAAGCGTTTTCTTAAGCTCGCTAAGCCCATTAAGCTAGCTAATCCTAAAACTCCTTTAATGGGGTGGTCGAGCTGGAATACCTTCGGAGCGGAAATCTCGGAGGGTGTGATCGTAGAGACGGCTCGCGCTATGGTTACTAACGGCTTAAGAGACGCGGGCTATGTTTATGTAAATTTAGACGACGGCTTTTTTGACGGCCGTTATCCCGACGGTAAGCTTAAAATCCATGCGCGGCGCTTCCCCGAAGGGCTTAAGGGTACGGTCGATGCGATTCACGCCCTTGGTATGAAAGCGGGCATCTATTCTGACGCGGGAACTAATACGTGCGCGAGCTTTGGGGGCGAATTAGGCGGTAAGGGCGCGGGACTTTGGGGGCACGATGTAGAGGATTGTAAGCTCTTTTTCAATGAGCTCGGCTTTGATTTCTTTAAGGTCGATTACTGCGGCGGATATCAGCAGAAACTCCCCGAGCGCGATCGTTATACGGAGATTTCGAAGGCTATTCGCGCTACAGGTAAGGATGTTCACTACAATATCTGCCGCTGGGCGTTTCCGGGCGCATGGGCGGCGGACGTGTCGGACTCTTGGCGCACATCGGGCGATATCCGCGCCGATTGGGAAGTGATAAAATTTATTACGACCAATTCCTTTAATCTCGCTTCATACGTCAGACCCGGTAAGTTCAACGATATGGATATGCTTGAGGTCGGTATGCTTAAGGGTAAGGTAAAGTCTGCGTTCGGCAAGACCGATCCTGGGATTACGCGCGATGAAGAGGTAACTCATTTCGGTATGTGGTGCATAATGACCTCGCCCTTGATGCTCGGGTGCGATGTTAGGAATATGGATAGCGAGTCTCTTAAACTCGTTAAGAATCCCTTTCTTATCAGAATGAATCAGGATCCCCTCGGCTTGCAGGC
>JAGBTH010000114.1 GCA_017631385.1 Kiritimatiellia bacterium | reverse complement strand
GCACCGGATATTATTTTATCCCGATGCCCTCTGCCATCACATTCCCGATAGTGTAACCTTGTTACTTTTCTTCGGCTTTCGCCATCTTGTTAAGTTTAAGCTGAGCGCGAGATTTCTTACGGTCAGCGGTATTCTTAGTGATAATACCTTTTTTCACGGCCTTATCGAGACCGGAGACAAATTCCTTAAACTTCTTCTCGGCGACTTCCTTATTATTAGCGTCAGCAGCCTTGAAGAGCTTCTTGTGGGCATCATGGAGCTTAGCCTTGGCGATAGAATTGCGCTTATTCGCCTTAGCGTTTTGACGATCACGTTTTCTGGCGGCGCGGCCGCCCTTAATATTAGCCATTTTTTGATCCTTTTTTTATGGGAATGTTCGCCGTATATTTTACCTAATTTCGCGAATTTATGCAACCCCCCTTCGCATACTTATTGCTACTAGGTAAAAATCTTAATTTTAGCGACTTTTATTAACGATATTTATATATTTTTCGCGTGATAAGCTCTCAATTCGCTCAAAAAGGCTCGTGCCGTTAGCGTCCATCGCGACTACACCCCGAAAACCTTCAACCTCAAAATGCCAGCACGCTTCTGCAGCGCCAAACTCATCGAGAAAATCTACGCCCTGAACACGCTTAACAGATGCCGCCGAAACAGCTGCCGCGCCGCCTACAGCCTGAATATATACGCATCCATATTTACGCATCGCCTCTAATGTCGCCTTATCCATACCGCCTTTACCGATGATGATTCTTACGCCTGAATCAGCGATAAACTTAGGCTCATAAGGATTTTCTCGAACAGAAGTCGTAGGACCCGCTGCGACGACCTTCCACTCACCATCGTTTTTAACTACTACTGGTCCACAATGAAAGAGCGCGCCGTCCTTAAAATCGACATTAATCTTACCGCCGTCAGCGAAATACTTATGGAATTTATCGCGCCCAGTATGAATAATACCAGTAATACTAACAGCATCCCCCGCTTTTAAGGCGCGAATCGACTTTTCGTCATACGGATATTTAAGCTCAATCATATTACCACCGTCCTTCTGCGTGCAGCCCAGCACATATACGCTATCGTTACGAAAAAGCTCGCCGGAACGCGCGGACGAGACGCTATTTTAACTCCTAAAAGCGTAGTCTTACCGCCTAAACCCATAGGTCCAATACCGAGCGAATTAGCCTTTTTAAGGATCGTCTTCTCCATCTTAGCTAAACAGGAGTCCTTCGAAGAATCGCCTAAATTCCTTAAAAGCTGTTCCTTAGCTATTTCGTAACCTGTCGCTCTATCGCCACCGATACAAACGCCGAGGATACCTGGCGCACAACCATAGCCTTGAGTTTTAACGACGGCATCTAAAATACACTTCTCGACGCCCTTTAAGTCACGACCCGCGCCTAGCGTAGAATCCGGGAGCGAATACTGACGCGACATATTTTCGGATCCGCCGCCTTTCATTATAAGTGTAACCGTAGGCTTAGAATCCTTAGATTCACTTTCAACATAATGAATTACAGGCGCTCCTTCAGCTACATTATCATCGTAAGACTTACCGTCAAGCGAATCGATGCAATTTTTACGCAAGTACCCTTTAACTGTTGCTAGACGCGTAGCCTCAGAAATCACCTTGCGATTCACCTTATTGCGAAGGCGAGAATCCACAAAGAACGTTAATGTACCCGTATCTTGGCATAAAGGCGTAGAGTTCTTACGCGCGAGCTCACAATTCTCAATAATAGTCTTAAGAATCATCTTGGCCGACGAATGCTTTTCTTCGCGGCGCATCGCCGCTAAAATCGCCTTCTCGACATCCTCAGGCAACGAGGAGCTGGTATCGCGTATCAGCGCTAAAATTTTATCGACAGTTTTCATTTTTCAACTTGAGTTAAGAATACTCGACCAGGAGCTACAATCGCCTTTTCGCCGCGACGTAAAAGCGTTGAAAGAGCCTTATCTACTTCATAAATAAGTAAGTAATCACTCTCAGCTACGACCTCGCGCTCTTCAGTAAAGTCATGTTGAGTAAAGTTAAAAAACTTACACTTAACATCCTTTACAGGCTCCGGAACAGCTAAACTAAAATCAATACATTCAAGCGACTTTTCTACATGTAATTCACGCGGTTTACCATCAGCTCCTACGCGCCCCCAATCATAAAGCCTGTAAGTCGTATTGGAGCTTTGCTGAACTTCATAAAGTTTTACACCATCGCCAATCGCATGAACGAGACCTCCAGGAATAAAGAACGTATCATACTTTTTAGCATCGTGCTTAACTAAAATATCTTCGAACTTACCGTCTGCGATAGCGCGCTCGACTTCTGCCGCGCCTACCCCAGGCTTAAGACCCGCATAAATCGGACCAGACTCGAGAACACACCACATTTCAGTCTTAGGCTCTCCGCCCGCTACTAAAGCTGTACGCTCATTAGGATGAACCTGAACTGAAAGACGAGTTTTAGCATCGATTACCTTCGCTAACACAGGGAACTTAGGTTCCACCTCAGCTAACGAACGACCTTTTTCACAGCCGTCAGCGATAATGCTGGGCGAAGAATTATGAGCCGAAATCTCCCAACTCTCGCTACCCCATACAAGCGTATGTAAATTCTTTTCAAATTTCATAATATTTACTCCTTAAACACTCTCAATCGCCGCGATTAATTCTTCAGCCTTCGTTACTCCGTCGAATGACTTTACTAAATTACCGTTCTTAAAGATTCTAAGCGCGGGTATCGACATAATACCAAACTTCTGGGCTAAGATAAGATTACTGTCAATATCGACTTTTACAATTTTAAGTTCAGGCTTCATAGGAGCTAACTTAGATTCTAAAATAGCGCCCTGCATCTTACAAGGACCACACCAAGTCGCCCAAAAATCAACTAAAACCACACCTTCGGCAATAGCCGCGTCAAAATCTTTTTCATTAATGTCGATTATCATACAAGACCCCTTTCTTGTAAATAATGTTGGGCCTCAATCGCAGCTTGCGCACCAGCGCCCGCCGCGATTACGGCTTGTTTATAAAATGGATCGGCGCAATCACCCGCGGCGAAAACACCTTCAATATTAGTGCGCGTACGCTCAACTTTAATATAGCCTGAATCATCAAGAGCTACCGCACCTTTAAGAAACTTAGTCTCAGGCTCATGACCAATAGCTACGAACGCGCCAGAGACCGCGATTTCACGCTCTTTAGAAAGCTTAAGAGACGTTAAGCGCGTCCCGTCGCCTTCAAATGATTGAACGGTCGTATTCCACAAAACTTTTATATTAGGCGTATTAAAAACTCTCTCGGCGAGCACCTTAGCTCCTCTAAAATTATCGCGTCTATGAATTAGATACACCGTCTTAGCGATTCTAGAGAGATAAAGAGCTTCTCCTAATGCTGTATCACCACCGCCTATTACCGCAACATCAGCGCCTTTAAAAAACGCGCCGTCACATACTGCACACGCGCTAACGCCCTTATTTTTATACTTTTCTTCGCCTGGTAAATTAGTCCAACGAGCTCCAGCACCAGTAGCTATAATAACAGCATTAGCAGTCACATCGCCCATCATCCCCGTTAAGCGCTTAATAGGAGATGAAAAATCCACTTCAGAAATCTCATCCATTTCAAAGCGCACTCCCGCTTTTTCAGCTTGAGAGCGCATCGAAGCCATAATTGAAAGCCCAGTCTGAGGATTTTCAAAGCCTGGATAATTCTCTACTTCGTTAGTCTTCGTTAACTGACCGCCAGATAACATACCTTCAATAATAAGCGGCTTAAGCCCTGCGCGTGAAGCGTATATGCCAGCTGTCAAACCCGCAGGTCCGCTACCTATAATGACGAGATTTTCGTTAGCGGAAGTTTCACTCATTTACTCTTCCTCCATATCGT
Source organism: Kiritimatiellia bacterium (assembly GCA_017631385.1). Lineage (GTDB taxonomy): Bacteria > Verrucomicrobiota > Kiritimatiellia > RFP12 > UBA1067 > UBA1067. Next base: position 11,916 of record JAGBTH010000114.1, on the reverse strand, counting down.
CATACCCTCTTCAAAGCGCTTAGGATCTATAATATTACCCGGCATAACCCGCCCGCGAATCACATAATAAGTATCTTTATCATTCCAATGCTTACCTACAATATTTAACGGCAAATTCTTTTTAGTAACTGTTCCTACGACTTTAAAGCCTTGGGCGTTTAATTCAGTAATCGTCTGGGGAATGATTTTAAACTTCACTGTCGCAGGGCGCGAATTAACCTCTCCGTTAATCCCCTTCTTTTGAATATTCGCAACTGGCTTTTGAAGTTTAGACTTAATTGGATCAACCTTCTTTATCGTAGACTTACCATAAGTCTTAACCATTGTATCTACTGAACCATAAAGAACTGAATTTAAATATTTATCGACTACCACCAACCTTTTAGCCTTAACATCAGGATCATACGCCGCTCGAGACTCTAACTTTAAAACGCCGCGCACACTCGGCATCGCGAAAAGCATACCGCAACGCTTACGCCCGCGATGACGATGCTTTTGCCACTTGTTCTTCTCGCCAAACGCAACTTGAGAATGCGTTAAAACCTTATCGTCGGGAATTCCGTAAATTGATTGAAGTTCGGCTACGAGATCGCGTATCGCATTAAGCTGCTTACGCGGCATAACCTTATCGTGATAGCCAACACACTCAATGCCGATTGAATAATTATCAATCTCTTCTTTTTTATTCCACATTGAGTCACCTGCATGAAACGCGACTCGGTGACGATCAATAATCTGATAAATATCGCCGCTCGCCGTTACGCAATAATGACAAAGCCCCCTCTCGGAAACATGCCTAAGGGAGCTTTTTTCAGCAGCTTCAGTAGTATGAAGTACTATAAACTCTGTTGACTTTCTTACCTCGCGCTCTTTATTGCGCTCGCTTCGATAGCGTTTACTCACACTCACGCCAGCTAATACTGACGCAGTCAAAAGAATAAACGCTATCGAAACTAATATCCGCCGCATTAGACGTTAAGAGCGGTCTTTGACCAAGGCTCCTTACCAGCTAAAAGCGAAGGAGTCGTCATCTCGCTAGGAACGGGAATACCGAGCATCTGAAGAGCTGTAGGAGCTACTGCAGAGAGCTTAGCGAGGGGAGTTAATCTTACACCTGCAGCATCATTAGCTACATAGAAGCACTCTACGAGATTAAGCGTATGAGAAGTCTTAGTAAGACCCGACTTATAGTCTACCATCTGCTCAGCGTTACCATGGTCGGCGAAAATAAGAACATGAGCATCAAGTTCCATTAAACGCGGCAAAAGCTTACCAATGCACTCATCAGTAACTTCAACAGCCTTCTTAGCGGCATCAAAGTCACCCGTATGACCAACCATATCGCAGTTAGCATAATTTACAGCGATAAAGCCATAAGGATTATTCTCAAGGCGCTTTAAAAGTTCATCCGTAACCGTGTACGCATCCATCTCAGGGTGAGAAGCGAAAGTCGCGGGATCAAAGCGGCTAGGAACGTCGACCTGATCTTCGCCCTCTGAAGGAGTCGTTGACTTACCGTTAAAGAAACTCGTAACATGACGGAACTTCTGGGTCTCAGCGATACGAAGCTGCTTAAGACCAGCCTTAGAAATAACCTCACCAAGAAGATTATCCATGCTACCACCAGCTCCACCAGCGCCGAGAAGATAATCCTCAAATTCATCCCAATAACGCGAGAAGCCAAGGAACGTAACGTTAGGACGACGAGCGCGAGTTCCAGCATAATCATCGCATACGAACGCCTGAGTAAGCTGAATGGCGCGATCCTGACGATAGTTAGTGTGCATTACAACATCACCATCCTGCATACCAGCGTAATCACCGATAACGTAGCAAGGAATATACTCGTCGGTCATTGGAGTATTGTCAGGCGTCTTACCGGTCTCGTACTCGCGCTTAACAGCCTCTTCAATTGAATTGACGCGCTCACCCGCGCAATCGACAATGCACGAATAAGCTGTATCGGTAAGCGCGTACTTCTTAGCGCGGTCCATACCGTAATAGCGGCCCATAGCCGTACCGATCGTCGCGTTACCGATGGTAGCGAGTTCCTGTTTAAGGCGGGCAATATACTCGAGCGTAGATCTGGGCGGAGTATCGCGACCATCGAGGAACGGATGGACAACAATCTTACCTTCGGGGAATTCTGCGCGTGCGCGCTTCATAAGCTTAAAGAGATGCTCCTGATGAGCGTGAACGCCCTCATCCTGAAGGAGACCAAAGAAATGGAACTGAGAATTATTCTTCTTCCAGTTTTCAATAAGCTTAGCCCACTTATCATTCTTAAAAAGATCGCCCGAAGCGAGCCCATCGTCAATACGCTTTAATTCCTGTACGACGATACGACCAGCGCCCATGTTAAGGTGACCAACCTCAGAAGATCCCTGATAACCATCTGGTAACCCTACCGCCTCGCCGCAGCAATCGAGAAGACAATGGGGATAACGCGCACGAATCTGATCGATTACAGGCGTTTTAGCGCCATAAACGCTATTACCGTCCTTACGATCGTTTACACCCCAACCATCACGAATGATGAATACTACTGGTCTCATTTTATTAATCTCCTTCGAACTGTATTTTTATTAAATTTTTGTTTAAAATTCTATCTTTATAGTATACCAAATCCTACCGCCTCTATGGAAGAAAGAGTACTAAACTTCCTCATTTTCTTTTTTATTATGAACTTCACCCAAGATAGATGAATCAACCTGGGACGTACGCTTTGCAACGCTTTCGCGTAAAATACGACTTATTCGCTTAAGCTCAGCTTCTCGCCCCATGCGACGTTCATAAGCTCCATCAGCCATTTAAGACTCCTGAGCCGCAGCAGAATTCTCTGCAGATGAATCAGCTACCGCCTCAGCAACATTATCAGAGGCTACCGCATTATCAGCTTTTACAGGCTCGTCAGCGGCAGCTTGAGTTGCAGGCTCGGCAACACGAGCTGGCGCGTCAAAACGCGTTGGATTTTTAGCCATAAACTCCCATGCAAACGCCTTGTAACTTTCAGCGCCTTTAGAGCGAGGCTCAAGAAATACTACAGGAGTTCCCATTGAAGGCGCTTCTGAAACACGAACGTTACGAGGTATCGTTGTTTCATAAACCTTATCGCCAAAGTGATTGCGCACTTCTTCCATCACATCATGAGTAAGCTTCGCCTGAGAATTTACCATCGTGAACACAATACCGTTCAAATCAAGCGACGGATTTACAGACTGACGAATTCTCTCAATAGATCCGGTAATAAGAGCTAGACCGTCCATAGCGAGAAACTCAGCCTGAATTGGAATTAAAACGCCATCCGAAGCTACGAGAGAACTCGTCATGACAATACCTAATGACGGAGGACAGTCGAGAATAATATAATCAAACGCGCCAGATTCATATACGGGAGCGAGAGCGTTGCGAATCATCTCGAGACGATCTTCGCGCATACCAAACTCAAGCTCCGCGCCAGCTAAATCGACTTCAGAAGGAATAATATTTAAGTTATTCCATTTCGTAGGCTGAATAACATCTTCAATCGGCTTCTCGCCAAGAAGAACGGGATACAATGAAACGCCTTGCTGTTTTTCTAGCCCGAGCCCAAGCGTAGCATGAGCCTGAGGATCTAAGTCGACTACCAAAACAGCTCTCTTTCTGGCCGAAAGCGCCGCGGCGAGATTGACTACAGTTGTAGTTTTTCCTACGCCACCTTTTTGGTTTGCAATAGCAATTATCTTAGTTCTGCGTTCCATTTTACTTTCTCCTACAGTGTATTAAACACCAAAAAGCTTACCGCTATCGTTCAGCTCTTTTATATTCTTACCGGCGCTTCGCTCAACTTCATGCCGCCAGAGCTCGATAAGCGCGATATCCCACGGCTCATCAACGCCGTGAATTACCGCGGCGAACTTATCGCCCGAGGCTACAACCTCAGACTTAACCCTATCAACGACCGCCGCGAGCGAATCAGTTATAATCTGTTCTGAAAAATTATCACTTTTTAAATGATACCCATATTGAAGGATTCTTAAATTGCTTTCATTCTCTTTAAGGAACTCTAAATATTGTTTAGCCTCTTCGCCAAATCCTTCAGCGGTAATCTCACCGAAACGCGGCGTTATAATACGAGGCTGATGCGCCTCTAAACGCCCTTCTCTAACACGAACCTTACCAGGATAATCTTCAAGCTCCGAAATAAGATGATAATTAACTAAAGTCGAGCCGAAAGTCTCTAAAGTATGTGATGGCGAGAGAAGTATCCTCACCTTACTCGCTGCATACCATCTATCAAAAGCTGGATCGTGGCTCATACGAACTCCCCTTCAATATCTATTTCGCTAAGTGATCCTACGACCTTCCAAGCCCCCGAAAAATCGTACGCCCTATCAGCTTTACGATTAATGGCAATAACTCTCATACCAGCTGCAACGCCAGAGGCAACGCCAACTTCAGAATCTTCAAGAACAATACAATCAGAAGCCTTTACACCAAAGCGCTCCGCCGCCGTAAGATAACTCGACGGATCAGGCTTACCCTTAGAATAATCCCCCGCGCCTAATACAAATTTTATAAGCCCGTCAATCCCCATCATCCGCGCAGCCTTCTCGATATCATTACGCGGAGAACCCGAAACGATAGCCACGGGCGCAATACTAGAAACCCGCTTAAGAAATTCAACACTCTCAGGAATAATCATCTCCATTGGATTCGAAACACGCATATCGAAAAAATTTCTCAACCGTCGTGAATCTTCCTCCAATGAAGTATCACCTATCTGAGGAAAGCGCTGGTGCAAAGAACGATTTATATCTAGCCAATTACGACCTATAATAGAGGGCAAAATCTCTTCTACAGTTATTTCTGCGCCACATTCAGCGAGAAAATCAACTATTGCTCCCGCCCAGGCTTCCTCAGTATCAATCAAGGTCCCGTCAAGATCGAAAAGAAAAGCTGCAGGCTTCAAATCACTCCTTGCCGCAACACTTTTTAAACTTCTTGCCGCTGCCACAAGGACAAGGATCGTTACGACCTACCTTAGGAGCTTCGCGAGTGATAGGCGTCTCACCAACGAGCTCGCCATCATCAAACTTCCACCCATCAGCTTCCTTAACGAAATTGGCAATTTCATGATGATTGCAAAATTCATTATTAGCCGTATAAGTCGCTCGAAACTCTACTACACCTTCGGTATCATTCTTCGTACCATTTTTAGTAGAGATAATTTCAAGCCCATGCCACTGAGCAGCGCGACTCCACGCTATAGAGGCCTCCTCATCGAACTCCGCTTGAACAGCAGCTGTCGCGCTCGTTCTAAGAAATTCGATATGCTCAGTAACATACGCGCTATAACGCGCTCTCATAAGCTCTTCAGCTGTTTCAGCCTTACGCGAGTTCTCTAGAATAGGTGCACAGCACTCACCATACGGCTTACCAGAACAACAAGGACAATTTTCTTCTTTTTTCATATTCGTATAGTCTATCAAATAGCGCTTATTATAGCAATACACGCCCATTAAAAATAGTTAAAATAGAGTTAGAATTAGAAAAGAGAAAAAATGTTAAATTCTTCTTAATGCTGCGGCGAATGCGCCATCATAGCCCGTCTTAAACGGGATGGATTCTGTCGCGCTTACAAACTCAAACTCTGGGTGACGCGCTAAAAACGCCTCAACTTGGAGTGCATTTTCTTCGCTTTCATTAGAACAAGTTGAATATACGAGTATTCCACCTGGAGATACGCGCTTAGCACAAACATCAAGAATCTCAGCTTGGAGCTTAACTAGCTCCAACATCTTCTCTTCGCTCCAATTCCATCTAGCGTCTGGGCGGCGCCTTAATACTCCTGTATTTGAGCAAGGCGCGTCGACTAAGACTTTATCATACTTATCGCCTGTTATCTCACCGATTACTTTCGCGGCGACCTTAGTTCGCTTTAAATTCTCCTCTAATCTGCGCCTGCGCTTAGGATTAACCTCACACGCCGTTACATCAGCTCCGCGCCAAGCGATTTGAATCGTCTTACCGCCTGGAGCTGCGCAGGCATCTAATATTCTCTCGCCTTTCTTAGGGTCTAATAGCTCAATCGCGTAATGTGTTGCAGGATCTTGGACGATAAATTCACCCTCTAAATACCCTTCGGCCTCCTCTACCTTCATTCCACGCGGCAATTTTACAAACTCCCCGTTTAAATACGCTAAAAATGTCTCGGCTGGCTCATTATGCCATTTCGCGAGACTGCGCGCATCTTCAGCTCCAAAACGCGCAATCCAGCGTTTTACAAGCGCGCTTGGCATACTTTCGCTCACTTCTAACGCGCTTTTCGCGATCATCGCTTCGAATTCTGCGCGTCTGCGTAAAAGATTGCGCAATACCGCATTTACGACTTTAGCGATACTTGGATTTTCGCACACCTTCGCAGCATTAACAGTCTCATTTACCGCGGCATGATCGGGGATTGAAGGCATATAGAGAATTTGGGCAGCTCCAATATATAAAAGCGCTTCCAATTCACCCTTAGGCCAAGTTGACATAAGCTCGCCTAAGACCTTGCGTAACGGTCTTAGTCGACGTATCGCCGTATAAAGCATATCTTGAACTTCGGCGCGCTCAGGTCCACGCGGCAATAAATCGGCAGGAAAATCCTTTGTAGCGAGCCATCTGGCCATCGCGAACGCGGCAGTTCTTCTAGAGTTTTTCATATTTCTCTTCCTTCAAAAAATTCAACAACTCGATTTATTAAATCCTGAAGATCGACTATTGTGTGTACTGAAGCGGGAATTGACTTACGAAAGATAGCGCCGTAATTCTTAGTAACCAAGCGCGGATCAGTAACTACTACAACGCCACTATCTCGCTTAGAGCGAATAAGCCGCCCAAAACCTTGGCGGAATTTTATTACCGCTTCGGGGAGCGCGTAATCTCTAAAGGAACTGCCGCCTTCTTTATCAATTTTCTCTGCACGAGCCTCTACTACAGGATCGCCCACTTGAGCGAATGGTAAGCGCGCGATAACTACACAGGAAAGCGCTTCGCCAGATACGTCGACACCTTCCCAAAATGACTGTGAGCCGAATAATACCGTTCGCTCATCTTCACTCGAATCTTTTAATCGCTGAGTCATCGATTCGCGCGAAATACCTTCGCCCTGAACTAAAAGATTAATGCCTTCACGAGCTAAAATCTCACGCGAAAATGACGCGACAGCATTCATCATCTCATAGCTCGTAAAAAGAACTAGAGCTCGACCCTTAGTCGCCGAGAATAAATCCTTTAGCATTAACGCGAGCTTTTCGGAATATCCGGCGGGATCAGATGATGGATCAGGTAAGCAATCAGGCGCGAGCACGCAAGACTGCTTAAGATAGTCGAATGGCGAAACAGCTGTTAGTGCTCTAAAGCGCTCTTTACAGCCTAGGCGATTGGACATATACTTAAAATTATTACCTACGCGCAATGTCGCTGATGTTAAAATAACTGAGTCCTTAGGATCATAAAGTAAATTATGAAGATCCTCAGCAACTGACAGGGGGGCTGCGACTAATCGTATTGATTTTCTGCGCTTCTCTCGATAGACGCGCTCTATCCAATAAGCGTGAGTCGACTTTTCGGCCGAAAGAACAAAATTAGCTTCATTCGCGAAATCTATGAGACTTTGGGCTATTGAATCAAATTGAACTGAGACATCTGAAAAGCTATTAATTTCGCCTTCTGGGACTGAACGCTCTAATGTATCGCGCAGCTCATGAAGAGTCTTAACCGTAAATGCTAGTGCGCTTTCGAGCTTAGTTTGGAGAGCGAAGAACAACTCTTCATCCCAATCTTCTGATGAGTATTCCCTAAAAAGCCCGCGTACACAATACATCCTAACGCCATCTAGCATCTTAAAGCGTACTGTTTCAGCGCCCTTAATAGGTTTTAAGAGGTGAGCTGATGCGTCAATTACATCCTCGAGCGCATTTAGCGCTTGAACAGTACCGCTAGAAACATCACTAGATAATCTAACTATAGCTTCAACAACCGAAGCGTCTTTAATTATGCCGCGCTTAAGCTGACGCTCGAGTGACGCTAACGCGCCCGAAGCATGCGCACGTTTACCGCGACCTTTACGAATAAGGCGATTAAAAATTCGCGTTAAAGCTTCAATCGAAAACTCATAACTTAGATAATCAGTCGCTATAGATTCGAGATTATGAGCCTCATCTAAAACGAGCCTACCATACGCTGGTAAAATAGCGCCTCCCCCACTCGTAGCCTCGGCGAGGACCAACGCATGATTAACTACTACGAGATGAGCTTTCGCCGCGGCTTTACGAGCACGAAATACGAAGCAACGCGAATAATATGGGCATCGCCTCGCGCTGCATTCTTCGCCTGGGCACGAAATTAACGAGCGCGGCAGACCATCGTATGTATCTAAGTCGCCATCTTTAGTAGATTTTAGCCACTCTATAAAGCGCGGCATTTCATCTTGTTCCTCTTTAGTCATCGTCCAATATCCAGGCGCGAAGAACTCACCTAGCTGACGAAGACAAAGATAATTGGAGCGCCCCTTTAAAAGCGCGACTTTAAACTTATTTGATTCAGAACCTAAAATCGAGACTGCTCGCGGGATGTCAGAATTAATAAGCTGACTTTGGAGATTACGCGTAGCTGTCGATATAATTACCGGCGTATCATTAGTCCACGCCCAAAGTACAGAAGGTACGAGGTAGGCTAATGATTTACCAACGCCAGTACCCGCCTCAATCATAAGATGCTCGCGCGCATTATACGCCTCAGCTACCGATCTTAGCATATCGAGCTGTCCAGGTCGCTCTTCATAACCCGACATTGAGCCTAAAGTACCACCAATCATTAGGTGGCTAGAGGCTTTTTCGGGGTCAATGCGCGAAGAATCTTCGTGAGTCGGTAAGTGGCGCGAAGAGCCGCTATCCCTAAACTCGGGGAATATTTCAGCCCAAGAAGGATTATCTATAAAAGCGGCGGGAGTCATTTTTTTAGGCCATGCGTAAGCGCTCAGCGAGAGCTTTAAGCTTATCCATATCGCCCTTAGTGCTTTCGAAACTTATCTCGCTGGCTCCAAAGCGCGGAACAATATGAAAATGGATATGCTTAACTGTTTGACCGGCAGCCTCACCATTATTTTGAAGAATGTTAAAGCCATCAGCATTAAGCGTAGACTTAATGTGAGAGGCAACCTTTTTAACGCGCTTAATAAGCTCAGAGAGAGTTTCGCAAGGCGTATCTAAAAGCCCCTCAGAGTGCGCCTTAGGAATTACGAGAGTATGACCGTCTGAAAATGGGTTAATATCGAGATACGCTAAGCACATATCATCTTCGTAAATCTTAAAAGAAGGAATTTCGCCCGCGGCGATAGCACAAAAGATACAATTATTTTTCATACGTATATTATACCAAAAGTAAAATGTTATAAGTGTAATTATACATCTAAACTAAAAAAATTCTCTACCTATACTGCATCGTAGTCGGGCGAGAAATTTCAGTTGTAATCGAACGCTTTACACTCTCAGTAACTTTCATCATAAGTCCATCTAAAAGATAATTTCCAAAAAACGAATCCATTTCATATTTGACGACCTTAATCTCACCGCCTAAAGCCTTCTCAACTATCCCCAAAAAATCTTCCTCATAAACTATTCCATCAATCAACTTATTCGACAAAGCATCTTTAGCCGAAAGAATCCGCCCGTCAGCAATTTCTTTAACATCGCTTAAAGACAATGCACGCGCTTTACATACAATATCAACAAATCTCTCATACGATTCATCAACAGCCTTCTTAACTATACTTACATGCTCTGGATCAGTCGGCATTAAGGGATTAAGAAGATCCTTATTTTTAGACGACGCTATTGTAACAGGCTTAATACCGATTTTCTCAGCGAGCGCTGAAGCATTAAGAGCAGGTATTATAACGCCTATTGAACCTGTTATAGTTGTCGGGAGCGCATAAATATAATCCGCGGCACACGCTACATAATAGCCACCTGAGCAAGCCATATCCATAAGATACGCAAAGACTTTACGATTTGGCGAGGACGATTTAAATTCTTTTAGCTCATGCCAAATTAAATCAGACATTGTAACTTCACCGCCAGGTGAATTAATTTCGATGATAATAGCCTTAACATTTTCATCATATTTAGCCGCGCGAATTTTATCTCTAACAACAACAGCGGATGATGCATCCATCTCCTTAAAAATACCTAAATTTTTATCAGATTCGCGCGAAATTACACCGTCTAGACTAATGCGCACAACCTTAAGCGCGTCAGCCTTATCTACCCCGGCGCTCCACTGCTCCTTATATTTACCCCCCATTACATCAACAGGCCAATTTTTATCACCCTGAAGGCGAGAATCCATCTCACTCAACTTTTTATCACAACCCCGAAGACCCAAGATAATCATGACCACAATACCAATAATTAGAGCTATCAAAATGGCTATAGCCGATAAACAGCCTTGTAAGCAACCAATTTTTTTCTGAGGATCCATATTACACCTACCTTTTACTCTTAGTAACTCTATCTTACCTGAATTGAACACAAAAACCGCGGCAAAAACCGCGGCTTTTGGTAACGTACTTGTTAAAATACGCTATTAGTCGGCTGAAGGACGAACCTTGCCTTCTTTAACGCGCTTCTCGACGACCGCCTTAGCGATAGAAGCGGGAACCGCCTCGTACTGCTTGAAGATCATCGTGAACGAGCCACGGCCCTGGGTAACCGTACGGATCGCATTCGAGTAACCGAACATTTCGCCGAGCGGTACAGTAGCCTTAAGAAGCTTAACGCCAGCACGATCTTCCATACCCTCGATACGACCACGACGCTGGTTAATCGAACCGTTCGCCGCACCCATATACTGCTCGGGAACTACGACTTCGACGTCCATCATAGGCTCGAGGAGTTTCGGCTTAGCCTTAAGGAAGGCCTGCTTAAAGCACTGGCGAGCGCACTCAATGAAGGCGAATTCGTTAGAGTCGACTTCGTGGTAAGAACCGAAGTAAACGGTAGCCTTAACGTCAACAACCGGGAAGCCAGCGAGAGGACCAGACTCGAGAGCCTTCTTAACGCCCTTCTCAACAGCAGGAATATACTCGGTAGGAATTACGCCGCCCTTAACTTCGTTGATGAACTCAAAGCCCTTACCAGGTTCCTGAGGCTCAAGCTTAAGGCAGACGTGAGCGTACTGACCGCGACCACCAGACTGCTTAACGTGCTTGTACTCGTTCTCAACATTCATCTCGATCGTCTCACGGTAAGCTACCTGAGGAGCGCCTACGTCGCAATCGACATTGAATTCGCGTTTAAGACGGTCAACGATAACTTCGAGGTAGAGCTCGCCCATACCGGCAATGATCGTCTCAGAAGTCTCCTGATCGAAGGTAACGACGAAGGTCGGGTCTTCCATCGCGAGAGCGTGGAGAGCGACACCGAGCTTCTCGTTATCGCCACGGCTCTTCGGCTTAACAGCAACCGAGATAACGGGAGCGGGGAAGTCGATCGACTCGAGAACGATGGGCTTAGCGGGATCGCAAAGCGTATCGCCCGTACGGGTCTGAGTAAGACCAACGCACGCAACGATATCTCCAGCGCGAGCTTCTTCGAGAGGCTCCTGCTTATTAGCGTGCATGCGGAAGAGACGAGAAATGCGCTGCTCCTGACCGATCGTGGAGTCGAAGAGCTCAGCACCGAGCTTCATCGTACCCGAGTAAACACGAACGAACGTGATCTTACCCATGTTCTTATCGGACATGATCTTGAACGCGAGACCGCAGAAAGGCTCATCGTCAGAAACCTCACGCTTCTCTTCGGGATTGTCCTGAGAAACCGCCGCGCCAGTATCGAGAGGCGAAGGAAGGTAATCGCAAACAGCGTCGAGGAGAGGCTGAACGCCCTTATC
>JAGBTH010000113.1 GCA_017631385.1 Kiritimatiellia bacterium | reverse complement strand
TCTACAAACATCAGCAACAATAGCGCGCGAATGGGCGCGAGGATACTCGCTGTGCGCGTCGAGCCAACGCTCCCAATTCTCACGATAGCGCTCTTCCTTAAGGTAGATAAGAGCGCCCGACACATCTTTTAGTGACATACCACGAGAACGATAAATCGCGTCTACCGCATTCATTGTACATTCTATCTGTGCGTCAATATCGCCAACATGCGCCACCTCATGGCTATTAGGCTTAATAGAGGCCGTACCCGAAACGATGACGCGCTTCCAACCTGGAGTTCTCACCTCAGCCGCGCGCGAAAAACTCGAGCCGTATTCCAACGCGGGACACTGAAGCGGACTAGGCAACGCCTCAAATTCAACTGATCCCAGAGATTTAGAAGATACCGCGAACGCACCGAGCACAAGTTTTGCGCCTAAAGCGTTCGTCCAACCTATCCCCGTCGAAGCGGGAACGTACCGATCATAAACGCCGCGTGACGTAAAAAAAGCATTTCGCGCCTTGTTGAAATCAGCGTACCAATCAAGAATTTTATCAGCGTATATCCATGTTCGCACAACATTCGAGAACGTCATACCCGCCGCCTCTAATTCTCGTTCAAGCCGCTCAAAAGCCGAAAGAGTCTGCTCATACGGTGAAGATAAGAAATTATCTGGCGCTACACCCTTTAAAAGCACATACCGCCCCCATTCATCCTCCGAAACCGCTCCGTGCCTAAGAGAACTAACGCATTGACCAGGAAGAATAAAATCAATTTCTGGAAAATCCGAAGAGGAATCGGAGCTATCTTCCCTTTTTGTGCAACAAGAACGATAGGGCGTAATCATTTTACAGCCCTCCGTTCATTAGAAATTATCGCACATTTTATAGTTAAATAATCATTCATTATTACTAACAATTATACCACTTTAACTCGCAAATATCTTTAAAATTCCCAAGTTAAGCCCGAATATACAAAAAAGGCATCTAACTTAGTTTTAAATGAGGCTTGTTTAGCGCGGCGAGCGCGAATTTGGGTACGAGTACGAGAATCTATCGCGTCATATCCGCAAAAATCTACGAACCACCCGAAACCCCATTTTAAGGGACCATGAAATCTAACACCATACTCAACCGTCCCTAACCCTGCGCGTGTAGCTCTACTAGGCTCATAATTACCATAACGCCTACGATTCCAGCTTTTAGAGCCGCCATGAAACGCGATATGTGGCATTACTGAAAGGCAATCATCGACTAACGTAAAATTCCTTAGCGCGCCCACTCGCGCGTATGTACCTAAAGTATCTACGGCTCTAACTTGTCCAAAAATCGCTACCCAGGGAGAGCGAATCTCGCCCATATATGTCCATTCATTATAAGTATCAAGATTCGCGTTATCATAACCAGTCTCACAAACTAAAATATACCCTAGACGAGTTCTTAAACGCCACCCTTCGGCAAAATTCCAATCATACCCATAAAATATATAAGGATCTGATTCATATAAATTAGATCGCCTACGCTTATTCTCAGGCTTTTCAATATCACTTAACGCCCAATAACCTAATAGAATATGGCCATACGACGATAAATGCTGAATCAAATCACCCTCTAAATACCAAACCGCACGATTAGCGCGAACACTGCCGAGAGAAAACATATAAGACGAGGCTGAGAGCTCTGCATAATATGCGCGCGAAAAGTCCCCTTCTTTCTCAGCTAACGTATTAAAAGAAAGAGTCAATACTAAAAATAAAAGAATTAACTTAAAATATTTAACCATTACTTATGTACCGGCTCTAAAATCCAACGCTTATTGTACCAGAACCAATGCTCAGGATAAAGACGAATCTTCTCATCTATAAGCGCCATCGCCTCTTTAGTAAGGCGAGCGGCTTCAGCCTTTTTATCCTCAACATCGGGATTAGGTCTTAAAGTACCTAAATGATCGAAAACATGCTTACCATTTTCGCGGCGCATAACTGCAACAACGATTGGTGAGCCACATTTAACCGCAAACATCGCGCCACCGCGCGAAACATTCGCCTTACCACCAAGAAAATCAACCTCGACATCAGGCTCTTTAACACGCAAATCAGGTAAAATCGCGAATGCACGCCCTTCTTCGAGCTTTTTCTTAATCTCAACTAGCGTTCGCGCGCTGCCGCGCTCTACGACTTCAATATCACCATATTGGCGCTTCATCCAATCGTTAATCTTGGGATTACGCTGCTTCGCGGCAATTGCAAAAAGCGGTAAGCCATACTTAGCCATCGACCACGCCGCCATATACCAATTACCAGAATGAGGCACCATAATTACAACGCCCTTACCCTCATCAACATAAGATTGAAGACGATCTTTATAAAGTTGACCATCAACAACATGGCGATCCATCCACTTACGCGTAAGACGCGGCGCTCGAATCATCTCTACGCCCGACTGAAGAATATTCGCGAAACTGCGAAATGCTATCCGTTTAAGCTCCTTCTCGCTCTTCTCAGGGAACACACTCCTCAATCGCACCATAGTACGCTTATTGCGAAGCTTAAATACCCTAACCGCGCTCCAAGCAAAAAGTGCCGCGATACCCATCGCTACACGATAAGGGATTAAATTTACAAAACCACAAAAGAATCTTAAGAGATAATATTCAAAATTTATGGTAAAAGCACTTTTCTTAGCCATACAATCAGAGTCCTGCTAACTTCTCACGCGCATTCTCAATCGCTTTACAAACAGCTCTTGATGTAATCGTCGCGGCAGTAATCGCGTCAATTTCGCCACCGTCCTTTTTAACTTTAAGATCTTTAGCCGAACGATTATTAAACTGGGACGAAAACTCGGGAGAATCTAACTTAGAGCCTAGACCAGGAGTTTCATTGGCGATCAACTTTTTATAACATACTACAGTAGTCTTATCGGCGTTAAAGCCGACCATAAGAATAATATCGCCACCATAACCGCCTGAATCTTTACCTTCGACAGCATAACCGATTATATCGCCCTTAGAGTCTTTACCTAAAAAACCAAAGGAAGATTTTTCGACCGTAACGACACCTGAAGGCATTACTTCTTTAGCCGCCTTAACAGTCTTTTCGGCAGTCGCTTTTTCGATAGGCTCTAATGTTAAAATATTAACATAAGCTAATACTCCAGCACAAACCGCGGCAATAATCGTAAGGCTAAGAATCAATCCGACAATCTTTTTCATTCTTCAAATCCTTTCACTAACCACTAATCACTAACAACTAACCACTAATGACTAAGCTCCAAATGGTTTAGGCTGAGTCCAACGGCTGATTAATGGAGTAAACGCGTTCATAATTAGAATCGCGAAACTGCAACCCTCTGGATAAGATCCGAATTGACGAATTAGCATACAAAGCGCACCGCAACCAACACCAAAGATAATCTTACCCTTAGAAGTAATGGGCGAAGTAACATAATCAGTCGCCATAAAAATCGCACCTAAGAGAACGCCACCCGTTAAAACCTGAACATGAGCTGGCGCACCGCCTGAAATAAGCGAATAAATCCATACCGTTAAAATAAACGATACTGGTATATGCCATGAAATAACCTTACGTAAAATAAGATAAACACCACCTAAAATAAGAGCAAGC
>JAGBTH010000112.1 GCA_017631385.1 Kiritimatiellia bacterium | reverse complement strand
GGTGCCTTTGCTGATGTTGCTGCGCTCCACAACTGTGTAGCATACGGTAATATAGGTGGTAAAGGCTGTTCAGAAAAATTCTATGGTTATCCTTCTGCTGGTGGTGGTGGCGGTGCTACTGAAGCTGGTGGTGATGCTGGTAATGACACTGGAAATGATGCTGATAAGTGGCGAGGCGGTAAAGGTGGCCAAGGTTTAGCGTCTTGGATTACAGGTAATCGAGTTGTTTACGGTTCAGGCGGCGGCGGCGCTTCTACCCAGGGTTCTTCAGGCGGCCTTGGCGGTGAAGGTGCTGGTAACGGTGGCGATAGAAGTGAAAGTACAGGTTATGGTCAAGGTACCTCGGCTGTCGCTAACCAAGGTGGTGGCGGCGGCGGTACTAGCCGTGAAATTTCGCGAGGTGGTGACGGCGGCTCGGGTATCGTAGTTATTCGTTATAAAACGACTATTCATACGGTAACGCTTCCTGTAATTGCTAATGCTACCTGGTATAATGGTGCAAATTCGGTTACTGAGTTTAAGGTTGAAGAGGGAACTACTATTCCGCTTACCCTTAAGGCGGCTGAAGGATACTTCTTCACTAATGGCACCGGTGAAATGGTCGTCAATGTAGGTAATACAACTGAAAATCCTGGTGAGACGCCTCAAAATCTTCCTGCAGTTGCTAAGATTGGTGACGTTAAGTATTCGTTACTTTCTGCGGCGCTTGATAATGCTACTGCTGGTGCAGAGATTGTGCTCGTTGCTGAAAGTCTTGGATTATCCGATAATATGGCAATCAGTAAGAATGTTACTCTCAATATTGGTGATAACACATTGACGATCCCGACCGGTAAGACGGTTACTGTTAATAACGGTTTCACTCTTACGATTAAGTGTGGAACGGGTGGATTAGTTGTTGATGGTGATATTGCTGTTAACGGTACGCTCGATATTTCTGAGCTTTCGTATGGTGCGACTGGGCTTATCGCCAATAAGGATGGTAGCCTTAAGATTGGTGATACTGGTATTGTTAAGCTTATGAATGCTTGGAATACTATTTCGCCCAACTGGATGATGGCTAATAATACATCGTTCTTTAATGGAACTGTCGCGGGCGCTAAGCTTATCCAGGGAGTTGCAACCAATACATTTACGAGCGGCGTTTGGGTTAAGCCGACTAATGTTGCTGTTACAACGATTAATAGTAATGGTCTAGAGTTTTTAGAAGGGTTTGATACTCTTGCGGACGCCTTCGAAAATGCTAACAATGAAGTTAAACTTCTTACTGATATCGAAGTTGCCGAAGTTATCGAGGTTCCTAATGGTGTAACGCTCAACTTGAACGGTAAAACCTTTAAAGGCGATGCACTTGGTGTTGTTGCCGTTAATAAGGGTACTTATGTCACGCCTCAGAATTATAAGATGGTCGGCCCTGATGCTGACTATTATAAGTCCGAAAACGCTGTTCTTACGATTTGCGAAAAGAGCATCACCCTTAACTCTGGCTCTCTTGAGGTTGTTCCTGATGAATGGTGGACACTCCCTGGTCAGACGCTTACGATCGCTGAAGATGCTGAGTTTATCATTCCTGATGGTAGGACGATGAATAATAACGGCTCAATGGTTGTTATTGAAGGCACGCTTTCTGGCGAAGGTACTATTAACCTCTATTCGCTCGACGCGACTGTTCAGGGTGCTGAAGGCCTTAAAGTCACAACGACTGTTGAGGGCTATAAGGTTCAGTACGCAGATGGCAAGTATACTCTCGTCAAGGAAGGCTATACTCTCACTATTACAGATCCTTCTGTAACAGTTCAGACTGAGGAGGATGCTAAAGCGGTTACGCTCAATGTAGTTCCGCCTGATAGTCTTACTGCAGACGAGAAGGAGGCTTATCGTGGCTACTTCGAGAAGAAGATCACTGCGAATGCTGACGGTGGCTACAAGGTTGAACTCGCTCTTAAGGGCGATGTTAAGCCTGTAATCGCTGAGACGACCAATGATGATGGTACTGTTACTCCCGCTATCACCTTCAATAATGATGGTTCGGTTACGGTCAACATCGAGAACGAGCTCCCTGGTCTTTACTATGGCGTTCGCTACGCTACGACGGTCGATGCGGTAAATGCCGCGGAGATTGTTCCAGACCTTACGGTTAAGCCTGCTGCTGGCGATACCGCCGGCTTCTTCAAGGTTGTCGTCGACTTTAAGTCGATTACGCCTACAGAAGCAAAGTAATCGGTAAAAGTTGAATAGTTAAACTAAAAGGCTCGGGGCAACCCGGGCCTTTTTAGTCGTTAGCGATTAGTCGATAGTCGTTCAATATCGGGGGCGAGGCGTCTTATTGCCGTTGTGAAAAAAAATTAAAAATACCCCCTTGCGCGCCGGAAAAAGATTTGATAAACTATGTCCTCGTTCGCCCGAAAGGGTGAGCGAGTGATCTTTGAAAGTCGATATTGGAGAAAACAGTAATGTTTGTGTGAGGAGCCGAAAGTTCCGCGAGGGACTTTCAAACTAAAAACTTTC
>JAGBTH010000111.1 GCA_017631385.1 Kiritimatiellia bacterium | reverse complement strand
GTTCGTAATGGTCCACGTACGATAGATATTGATTTAATTGATTTTGGCGGAATTAAAATGGACACCCCCGAGCTTACGCTCCCCCATCCTCGAGCTAAAGAGCGTGATTTCGTTCTCACGCCTTTAGCTGAGCTAGGTATAGCGCTCTAAATAGTTTTACGGCGTATCTAAGCCGCGTGATTTAAAGAAAGCTTCTGTATTAGGTTTCTCAGCGCCAGTGAAGGATTTAAAGAGCTTCATTGGCGCTTCGGAAGCACCTTTTTCGAGGAATGTTTTTCTAAACTTCATCGCTAAATCCTTATCCCATACATCTCCCTTATCTTCAAAGACGGAATAAAGGTGACGATCTAAAACTTCGGCCCAGAGATACGTATAATATCCAGCGTTATAGCCACCTGCGAAGATATGTTTAAAATGGGCTAAGCGATGACGCGGAACTAGCTGATAAGGTAATCCAACGTTTTCACATACTTTACGTTCAAATTCTTCTGGATCAACCCCATCAACATTATTAAGCAGATTCCATTCTAGGTCTACTAACGCTGAAATGCTTAATTTGGTAGTTAAGATTCCTGAGCAGTGGTTATCGGCCGCTTTCATTTTAGCGATAAGTTCGCTCTTAAGCGCCTCGCCAGAGTCAGAAATCGCGTATTCAGCTAAAAGCGATGGTTCAAAAGCGCGGCGTTCGTTAATTTGGGAGAAAATCTCGTTATATTCTGAATATCCGCCTGTGCAGCTTACTGTAGGATATACGCACTTAGAAAGTAAGCCATGAAGAGCGTGTCCAAATTCATGGAAAGCGGTGATAACCTGAGTTGGCGAGAGATACTCGCCAAAGTTGCATGAGTTAGAAACGATTGGGCGAATATCCTTACCATTATGATCAATCATCTGCTTTTTGAAAAGTGACATCCACGCTCCACCTGATTTCGTAGAGCGCGGCGAATAGTCGGCGATAAATACGCCAATATATGTTCCGTCAGAGTCTGTTATTTCATAAGCGGTAGCTGCTGATGGATTATAGAGTTTAGTGTTATCAATCTTTTTGGCCTTTATTCCGTAAAGACGTTCAGCCGCGCGTAAAACCGCGTTAAGGACATTCTCGGCCTTAAAGTATTTTTTTAGTTCAGCAGGAGAGAAGTCATATTTTTCTTTATTAAGTTTTTCGGCATAGTAAAATACATCCCAAGGTTCAAATTTAGCATTTTTAGGGAGTTTATTGGCGGCTACATCGCGATCGAAAAGCGTTTTAATCTCTTCAAGTTCTTTCTTAGCTGTATTAATAGAAGCCTTTACAATCGGCTTTAGGAAGTCAAGCGCAACAGAACTAGAGCCTGGCATGCGTAATTCATTATAAAAGTCAGCTGGATTAGCATAGCCTAGAATTTTAGCTTTTTCTATTCTAAGTTTGGCTATTTCATTAATAATAGGCTTGTTGTCATTTTTACCAGGATTAAAGCCACGCGAAATATACGCCTTAAACATAGCCTCTCTTCGCGCGCGATCATCAGTAGTAGCGATTACATCGTAATAGTCAGAGACATCAACGCCAAACTCCTTTTTAAACTGGTTGTTGCTAGCTAAGAGGTTTTTACTGAATTTTAGTGAGAGTTCACTGGATTTCGCGTTGATTTCGCGCAATCTAGCGCGTTTTTCAGGCGAGAGGGCAACGCCGTTTCGCCTGAATGAATCATAAATGCGCTTTAGAACAGTTTTTTCTTCTTCTGTAAGTCCACTCTTATCGCTGCGCCATACCGACTCGATTCTGTTAAAAAGTTCTCGATTTGATATTGTTTTAGCTGTATCCGCAGTAAAAATCGGTATGGCGTCAATGCTCGCTTTTTCGCGCTCCTCATCACGCTCTAACGAAAAAAGAACGCCAAAAACTCTGCTCGCCTGGGTTAGCTCTTTATCGGCAAAAATATATGGAACGATGGTATTTTTAAATGTCGGCTCTTCTTTATTTTCAACTATTAGTTTAATGCGTTCTTGTTTAAGTTCGCAACCTTTTTTAATCGCATCAACATATTCAGAGACTTTAAGTTCGTTAAATGGCGGCATTCCGTAAGGTGTATTCCAATCTGCGAGCCAGGCGTTCGTTGATGTGGCAGCAGCTAAAAAAACACTAGCGAATAAAGTAGTCATTATCTATCCTCATTTTAAAGGTTAGTTATTTTCTTTTTTAGTGGTATTGTATCATACTTACATGGGCTAGTGTTTAAGAATTTCAGATAATTTTTGTGAAATAAGAATTTTGATAAATTGCCAAATTGAGTGTAAAATATGGTATAATATTCAGTAATATGAGCGATGAAAAAATAGATGCCGGAGTGCCTGAAAATATCGAGAATTCGATTATGGCGAATGATGAGATTAACATTGCAGAATCAATGTCACGCGATTACATTGATTACTCGATGAGTGTTATCGTTGGGCGAGCTTTGCCTGATGTTAGGGACGGTCTTAAGCCCGTTCATCGTCGCTGTCTTTATGCTATGCATAAGCTCGGCAATACGTGGAATACTAAACATTTAAAGTCGGCGCGTATTGTCGGTGATGTTATTGGTAAATATCATCCTCATGGCGATAGTGCTGTTTATGAGACGATTGTTCGTATGGCTCAGCCTTTCTCTCTTAGAGTTCCGCTGGTTCATGGTCATGGTAACTTCGGCTCTATTGATGGTGATGGCGCTGCTGCGATGCGTTATACCGAAGTTAGAATGCAGAAGGTTACCGAAGAGCTTCTCGGAGATCTCGAGAAGGATACGGTTGATATGGCGCCTAACTTCGACGAGACGCTTGAAGAGCCAACTGTTTTGCCGGCTAAGTTGCCGAATCTTCTTTTGAACGGCTCTTCCGGCATTGCCGTTGGTATGGCGACTAATATTCCGCCTCATAATTTAGGTGAGCTTTGTGACGGTATCGATTATTATATTCAGCATCGCGATGAATGTACGATTGATGAGCTTATGCAGTTTGTTAAGGGGCCTGATTTCCCGACTGGTGCTCAGATTTGTGGTGTTAATGGCATTAACGCGATGTATAAGCTCGGTCGCGGTCAGTTAACTGTTCGCGGCACTGCCGAGGTTGAGAAAGATAAGAATGGTCGCGAGCGCATTATTGTAACTGAGATTCCTTACGGAGTTAATAAGGCCGAGATGATTAAACACATGGCTGAACTCGTTAAGGAAAAAATAATTCTCGGTATTAGCGATATTCGTGATGAATCTAAGGCTGACGTAAGAATTATCATCGACATTAAGCGCGATGCGATGGGCGAGGTAGTGCTTAACCACTTATATAAGCATACCCAGCTTCAGACGACTTTTGGCGCGATTATGCTCGCTATTGATGGTGGGCGTCCGAAGATTCTTAACTTAAAAGATTTCTTTAGATGCTATACTAATCATCGCTTTGAGGTTATTACGCGCAGAACGCGCTTTGAGCTTAAGAAGGCTGAGGCGCGTAAGCATATTCTCGACGGTCTCTTACTCGCGATTGACAATCTCGATGAGGTCGTCTCGATTATTCGCTCTTCTAAGACGCGTCAAGAGGCTAAGGAGCGTTTACAAGAGCGCTTTGGCTTTAGTGATCTTCAGGTTAACGCAATTCTTGAAATGCGTCTTTATCAGCTCGTTGGTCTTGAGCGTGAGAAGCTTGAGTCTGAGCTCGCTAAGCTCTTAGAGGCGATTGCCGAATATAAAGCGATTTTAGCTGATCCTGAGAAGGTTTATGCGATTATTCGTGAAGATTTAGCCGATATTAAAAATCGCTATTGCTCTAAAGAAGATGCGAAGCGTCGCACCCAGCTCGTAGCCGACGAGAATGAGGTTTCGATGAAGGATTTAATTCCTGATGCGCCGTGCGTTATAACGCTTTCGAATCGTGGTTATATTAAGCGCGTTCCTCTTACTGAATATCGTGAGCAGAAGCGCGGCGGTCATGGTGTTAAAGGCGCTCAGGTTAAAGAAGAAGATTTTATTCGTCTTGTATTTGTCGCTCAGACACATGACTCGTTAATGTTCTTTACGAATACCGGTCGACTCTTCTTGAAGGATGCGTATCAGATTCCTGAAGCGCCGCGCACGAGTTTTGGGCGTCCGCTAATTAATCTTCTTAATCTCCAAGAAGGTGAGCAGGTGTTGAACTTGTTGCCTATTCGTTCGTTTGAGGGCGATATTGACGTTTTCTTCGCGACTATTAAGGGTACTGTTAAGAAGACGCTTTTAGGCGAATTTAAGAATGTTAATAAGGCGGGTATTCGCGCGATTAACATTGAAGAGGGTGATGAGCTCAGAGATGTTCGCCTAGTTAAGCCTGAAGATGATGTAATAATGCTTACTAAGACTGGGCGTGCGATGCGTTTCGCCGCGTCTGATGTTCGCCGTATGGGCAGAACCGCTACTGGCGTTCGCGGCATAAGACTTTTAGGCGATGACCTCGTTGTTTCGCTTGATGCTGTTGATGATGAGAAGACGCTCTTTATCGCGACTGCGAATGGCTTTGGTAAGCGTTGTGAGTTTAAGGACTTTACGCGCCATGGTCGTGGTGGCCAGGGTATGATCGGTATTAAGGGCGCCGATCGTAATGGCGCTGTAGTTGCCGCGCATGCTGTTTCTGACGATGAGAGCGTAATTTCTATTACGAGCGATCAGCAGATGGTTCGTAGCGCCGTATCTGACTTTAGCGTTCAAGGTCGTATGGCTCAGGGCGTTAAGCTCGTTCGCCTTTCTGAGGGCGCAACGCTTGTTTCGGTCTCGGTTTGTGAAGGCGAAGAAGATGTTAAGAGTGAGGAATCTTCGGCTGTAGAGGCTACAACTGAAGAAGTTACTAATGTAGAAGCTGTAAATAATGATTCTCAAGTAGAGGAGTAATTAGCTGCTATGAAGTTAGATCCTACAAAAATGAAAGATTGGCAGATTGCTGAAGCGGCAGAGTCTAATTTGCGTAAGGCTCGCGATTTGGCCAAGGAACTTGATTTAAGAGACGATGAGTGGACGCCTTATGGTGACGTTCTAGCTAAAATCGATGTTACTAAAGTCCTTAAGCGCGTTGGTAAAGGGCGTAATGGTAAGTACATTGATGTAACAGCCATTACTCCTACTGCCTTGGGCGAAGGTAAGACTACTACTACTCTTGGTCTTGTGCAGGGTCTAGGGCGACTCGGTAAGAAGGTCATCGGTTGTGTGCGTCAGCCTTCAGGCGGACCGACTTTCAACATTAAAGGTTCGGCTGCTGGTGGAGGACTCGCTCAGGTAGTTCCTCTTACTTCGCTTTCGCTCGGCCTTACTGGTGATATTGACGCGATTACCAATGCGAATAATCTCGCGATGGTCGCTCTTAATTCGCGTATGCAGCATGAGCGCAATCATGATGATGAGTGGCTCGCTGAGCGCGGGCTTAAGCGTCTAGATATCGATCCAGAGCGCATTCAGTTCCGTTGGGCGATGGATTTTTGTGCTCAAGGTTTACGGAATATCGAGATAGGGCGCGGCGGTAAGCTCGATGGTTTTAATTGTAATAGCGGCTTTTATATTACTGTAGCTTCCGAAGTAATGGCTATTCTCGCTATGAGCGCTGACTTAGCCGATTTAAGAAAGCGTTTAGCGAAGATTGTTGTAGCTTATTCTAAGTCGGGTGCTCCCGTTACGACGGCTGATCTTGAGGTTGATGGCGCGATGTGTGCGCTTTTAGTTAACGCTATTAAGCCTACTATGATGCAGTCGATTGAAGGCCAGCCGATGTTCGTTCACGCAGGGCCCTTCGCTAATATTGCCATCGGCCAGAACTCTGTAGTAGCCGATCGTCTCGCTTGTGCGCTTAGTGATTATGTTGTTACCGAGTCTGGATTCGCTAGTGACATGGGCTTTGAGAAGTTCTGGAATATTAAGTGCCGCTGCTCTGGGCTTAAGCCTGATGCTGTTGTTTTAGTCGCGACAGTCCGCGCTCTTAAAGCGCATGGTGGCGCTCCTGCAGTTAAGGCCGGGCTTCCTCTCGATCCTGTTTATACGAGTGAA
This sequence comes from Kiritimatiellia bacterium, assembly GCA_017631385.1. Classification (GTDB taxonomy): domain Bacteria; phylum Verrucomicrobiota; class Kiritimatiellia; order RFP12; family UBA1067; genus UBA1067. Next base: position 20,011 of record JAGBTH010000111.1, on the reverse strand, counting down.
AATTTAGAGCTTTTAGAGAAGGGGTGCGATAACCTTTTAGCTCATATTGATATTATTCGTCGCTCGGGTGTTCAGCCGGTAGTCTGCTTAAATGCGTTTTATACCGATACTGAAGCTGAGCGTGCGCTCGTTAAGAAAGTCGCTGAATCTGCGGGCGCTAAGTTCGCGGTTTCGGATCACTGGCTTAAGGGTGGCGAAGGCGCTATTGAACTTGCTGAGGCTGTTATTGCCGCGTGTAATGAGCCTAATAATTTCGAGTTCCTTTGCGATTTAAATGAGCCTCTTAAGGATCGTATTGAAAAGCAGGTTAAAGAAGTTTATGGCGGTGATGGAGTCGACTTTGAGCCTTTGGCGCTTGAGAAGCTTGAGGCGTACCAAGCGAATCCCGAGACTGCTAAGCTCCCGATTTGTATTGCTAAAACTCAGTATTCGCTCTCGCATGATCCTAAGCTCCTCGGTCGTCCTAAGGGTTGGAGATTGCCAGTTAAGGATATTTTAGTTTATGCTGGCGCGGGACTTTTAGTTCCTGTCGCGGGCGAGATTAAGCTTATGCCTGGAACTAGCGCGTCGCCCGCATATCGTAAGATTGATGTTGATGTCGAAACTGGTAAGGTGAAGGGATTATTCTAATATGAAACGTCAAATTGTTCTTATCGCTAGCTTAGTAGCTGGTCTTATCGCAGCTCTTTTAACGAGTACTTACATTAGTAGTAAGAATGCCGAGTTAAAAGAAAAAGAGGCGGCTATGAGGCGTAAATACGGTGAGATGATCGCTGTTTGCTTCGTTAGCGATAAGACTAAGGGTAGCGTCATCAATCCTGAAGACTTAACGACCTGCAAGACTTTTCGCCGCGGTAATGAGGGAGCCGTTTATACTAAAGAAGAGCTTACCTCGTTATATGGTCGTCGCTTGGTTATGAGCGTTAAGGCTAAAGTTCCGATTCGTAAGACTGATATTGAGGGGTATCAGCGTGATGATGGTTTAGCTACTGCCATTAAGCAAGGTTATCGCGCCATGTCCATTAATGTCAATGGTTCCGCGTCAGTTTCGGGGATGGTTAGAGCTGGTGATGAAGTTGATGTAATTGGAACTTTTACCTTCCCTAGTGACGAGGGTAAGAATAAGCGCGGCGATTTAGCGACTCTTACGATTCTCCAAAAGATTACCGTTTTGGCGATTGGTGATGAGACGGCTAAGATGAGAGTTAGGAATTTAGGCGCTCAGTCTTCGGGGTATACTACGGTAACGCTTTTAGTAACGCCGCGTGAAGCTGAGATGCTGGCAGTAGCCGAACAGACTAAAGGGCGTCTTACGCTTACATTGCGCAACAAGAACGATATCTTTACTGAGACGGAACTGCCTGTCGTTGAATTTGAGAAGATTCGTGAGCAGATTGTAGAGCTTAATCGTGAGCGCAATCTCGGTAAAGGTAAAACTCGTTAATAGTTAGGGGACTTACCATGCTTAGTTTAACTTCATTAGTAGCTGGAGTTCGCGATAAACGTGAGCTTAGTGATGGTACTTGGATAATAGGGCGTGGTGAGAGCTGTCGTATACGATTTGACGATCCTTTAGTTAGTGAGCGTCATGCTATATTAACGGTAAGAGGCGAGAGAGTTCTCTTAGAAGATTTGCGTAGCGCCAACGGAACGTATGTTAATGGTGAGCCGATAGATCAAGCTGTTGAGCTAGATTCTAGTATGGTAGTTCAGATTGGCGACGCGATGTTCCGCGTTTCTGATGAGCAAAATGAAGAGATTCAAGAGCCAATTGTTATTGAAACTCCTCAAGAGGATAATACATCTGAAGCAGAGGAATATGTTGAGCGAGTAGATCCAATGCGTGAGTTAAGGCGCAATGTTCAGGAACAAATCCAGAACGAGCTTCTTAAGCGTATGGATATGAAGCGCCTTACATTAGATGGCGTTGATCGTGAAGGGTTAGAAGAAACTGCTAGAGTAAAAATTAGGCAGATTATTGACGAGGTAGTATCTAATGGTCGTATGCCAGAGGGTATAGATACTGTTCGTCTAGAGGATGATGTTTTTAATGAAGCGATGAGGTTAGGGCCTCTAGAAGAGCTTCTAGCTGACGATTCTATTAGCGAAATTATGGTAAATGGTCCCCAAAAGGTCTATGTTGAGCGTAAGGGTAAACTCGTATTGTCGGACTGCCAATTTACTGATGATGCGAGCGTATTAGCCGTTATTGAGCGTATTGTCGCGCCTCTCGGGCGTCGTATTGACGAGTCTCAGCCTTATGTGGATGCGCGATTAGCTGATGGTAGTCGTGTTAATGCTATTATTTCGCCGCTCGCATTATCGGGTCCTACTATTACGATTCGTAAATTCTCTAAAAGCGCGCTTACGCCTGAAGATTTTATAAGATTTGGTACTTGGACGCATAATGCCGCCGAATTTATGAAGCTTTGTGTGCGCTTACGTAAGAATGTAATTGTAGCTGGTGGTACGGGTTCTGGTAAGACGACACTATTAAATCTTCTTTCGGGGTATATTCCTTCTTCGGAGCGTATTGTTACGGTCGAAGACGCGGCGGAATTAAGATTGCAGCAGCCCCATGTTGTGCGCCTTGAGGCGCGTCCGCCGAATATTGAAGGTAAAGGCGCTGTAACTATTCGCGATCTAGTTAAGAACTGTCTTCGTATGCGCCCTGATCGCATTATCGTTGGTGAATGTCGCGCTGGCGAAGCTCTCGATATGCTTCAGGCGATGAATACGGGTCATGACGGTTCGCTTACTACCGTACATGCTAATTCGCCGCGTGATGTTATTTCGCGTCTTGAGACGATGGTCATGATGAGTGGTATGGAATTACCTTCTAAGGCAATTCGTGAACAGATAGCTAGCGCCGTAGATATTATTATTCATGAGTCTCGTCTTTCGGATGGTTCGCGTAAGGTAGATGCTATTACTGAGGTTACAGGGTTAGAAGGTAGCCAGATAGTAATGCAGGATATCTTTACCTTTAATCAAACTGGTGTAGGCGATAATGGTAAGATAATCGGTGAGTTTAGGCCGACAGGCGCTATACCTACTTGGCTCGATCAACTTTCTGGGCGCGGCATTACTGTCGATACGCGTATGTTCGACCCTTCGTACGAAGGTGATGTTAATGTAATTTATAAGAGTTGATTTAAGGTTGTTTTATTATGTTAGTATGGCTTTCAGTAATTCTTTTCGGTATTTCTATCGGTGGTATAGTATGGTATTTCTTAGCTGGTGTTAAGGTAAAGCAGGGTTGGCAGAATGGTCAAAGTCCTCTAGCTAGATGGCTCGATGAGCGCCGTCGTCAAAAGTTTAATGAACAGCTTCCTGAGGCCTTAGCTACGATGTCTAACGCTCTACGCGCTGGTTTTTCGATTTCGCAGGCGTTCGATTCGGTAGTAAATCAAGGCGAAAAGCCAATGTGTGAAGAATTTGCAATTCTACAGCAGCAGCTCAGAATAGGCATGTCGTTTGAAGCTGCTTTACAGTCAATGTCGGATCGTGTAGGTTCAGACGATTTAACGCTAGTTACTACGGCTATTCTTATCAGCCGCAAGACAGGCGGTAATGTAACTGAGATTTTTGATAAGATTTCTGAGACGATTCGTGGTCGTATGAAAATTGAGCGAAAAGTTAAGACATTGACCGCTCAAGGACGAATGCAAGGTATTCTCGTTTCGGCAATGCCGTTTTTACTTGGTATCGCTATGTTATTGATGAAGCCACACATGATGATTCCTTTCTTTTGCAGTTTTGTCGGTGTAGTTTCGTGTCTTGTAGTGATTCTTCTTATAACCGTTGGTTGGTTGGTTATTAAAAAAATTACAAAAATCGATGTTTAGTAAAATGAAAAAAAGTTTCTTTTCGAAGTTTGATTGGGCTGCATTTTGGGTAGCTACATTAGTTACGTTTGGGGTTTATTTTTATACTTTAGGACCATCTGTAGGGTTAGAAGATTCTGGTGAATTAGCTACGGCTAGCGCTCACTTAGGCGTTCCGCATCCTCCTGGATATCCGTTTTGGACTTTTTGTACTTGGATATTTTGTAAGATGTTTTCTTTTGTTACATATATGGGGTATCCAAATCCTGCGTGGGCTGTAAGTTGTTGTTCGGCTTTCTTTGGGGCTTTGGCGGCTGGTTGTACGGCTATGTTAATAAGTCGAAGCGCCAGTGATTTTATTTTCAATAAGAAGTCAGATTCTTTATTAGGCGGCAATGATTCTAAATTAGCGGATTGGTTCTCATTTGCTGGAGGTGTAGGGGGGGCTCTTGCGTTTGCTTTTTCACCTGTAGAATGGTCTCAGTCGACCATTGTTGAGATATATTCGTTAAATTCATTGTTTTTAATGCTTGTATTCCTTTTGTCGTATCGTTGGATGTGTCGACCAACTGACAAAACTCTTTGGTTCGCGGCATTTGTTTTTGGTTTAGGTCTTACGAATTATCAAGTTCTTTTATTCGCGGTAGTCCCCTTAGGTATTATTATTTGTTTAAAGAACTTTAAGTTATTTCGTGATTTCGCGCTCTTTCTTATACCAGTTCTCTTAACATATCAGGTCTTGAAAACTGGTGAACTTAATCGTGCTCGTGGAGATATGTCAACTGATGTTGTCGTAAAATCTTCACCAGTTGGTATATCAAGATTGCAATATGCTACGCTAAATACAGAACTTCGAGATAATTACTGGAGATGCCTCTTTAATAAAGACGAGTTTCTTAAAACTAAGAAGGATTTGAGTTTAGAATTAGCGGGGCGTAAAAACGCTATACAGCAATTTAAGAAAGAAAAGCACATTGTTCCATCCAGCATCTATAAGGAATGTCTGGCGCTAGAAGCAGAATTGAATAAAATGTCTAGTGTTGAGCGCAACTACAACATAGTAGATAAAGGCACTCAAAGAAAACTTAGGGCAATGAATTTAGCGCTCTATTTATTGCAATTACATTCTCAAGGTTTCGATAATCCGAATGTCTTTCCTAGGTTTATCCTTCAAGAGCTCGGGTTGGGGATTTCTGATTTTATAAAGCGTAATGATGGGAAGTATACTCTTACAGAAAATGCGTATGGACGGCTTAAAAAAATGTCTGAGCTTACAGCTTCAACAAAGTCGTCACCCTCGATACCGCTTGTAATTATTTCCTTCGCAGTCTTTTTTATCTCATTACTGATTGCATTTTTCTTTAGAAGACAGTCCAAATGTGAATTAGCGAATAAGGTTATATTATCTGGCGGTTCATTGGGCGCGTTTTTACTTTTGTTGGCGGGAACGGCTTTTTCTTCTGCTAAGACATGGACTGGTGTTGATGTTGAGTTGTATGCTCCGACAATTGAGCCGCGAATATATGTATATGTTGGTATTTTTATAATGCTTTCTGTAGCATTCGCTATTGTGGCGGCATTGCGCGATGATGAGACTATTTTTAAAGGTAAAGCTAAATATTATTTAATTTCGTCGGCTGTTTGTGCAGTTGCCGCGATAGCTTGTGTTTTAATAAATGTGCCTTCTGCTGATGGTTTAGCAGAAATGTTCGGATATTTTAACATTGAGAATCTTCCTTCTTATGGTGATTGGCGCAATGCAATTCTTAAGGAGGTGCAGTTAGCTGCTGATTCATCAACTAAAGCTGCATTAATGCAAGAGTTGAATCATAATACTAATGCATATCCTTCGTGGGGCATTTTTTCGTTGATGATTGTGCTTCTTTTCGCGGTGTCGTCGTTTGTTAAGAAGGGTTTGTGTTACGCTATTCCAGTGGCGGGTTTCCAAATAGCTGCTTTTATGCTTCTTTCGCGTGGAGCGATGCACGGCTTAGCTCATCCTTCAACATGGTGGTTCTGGTGGCCGCTTGTTTGGAATTTCGCAGTTTTAGCATTGGTATGGTTTATTCTACCCTACGGTAGATCCGTCGCGGGCGCGGCGTTTTTTACTCAACTTGGCGTTTCGTTTTATGCTTATATGCCGATAGTCTCGGAGCTTCGTAATCCCCCTATGAACTGGGGCTATCCGAGAACCTGGGAGGGCTTTAAGCATGCTATCACCCGAGGTCAGTATGAAGAAATTAAAATGCCAGCATTTAATGGGATTTCCGAATTGCTAGGCTTAATTAAGGTTCAGGTTGCTCACTATTTTTCAGAGGTTAAGATTCAATTCTCTGATTATCTGGCGTTGCTTTCGCTCTTGCCACTTGCTTGCTGGCGCTTTACTGTTCGTATTGCTGGTCAAAAAACTACAGTTCACGCGCTTTGGGTTTCGCTTTTCTTCGCGTCCTTATTGGCCGTTCGAGGTGTTTTGCTCGTTTGTGGAGTGGGTGTATCCAGTGCAATGCAGGCCTTCGACAGAACTATCATTTTCTTTATGGCTCTGCCTGCGGTTATTGGTATTGCTTATATTCTTTATCGACAGCTTTTAATGCGACCAGCGATAGCTCTCTTAAGATTATTTAATTTAGCTATTCAAAAATATAACCGCCAGGACACGGCTATTGTCTCGTCGGTGCAAAATCTTCTTAAAAAGCTCGTTAAAAAGTCGAATGCTCATGGCTTTACGTTTGATGCCAGTAATCATACTCAGCATTGGATTTTAGCCTCGGGAGTTTGCTTTTTTATGATGACAGTTCCTCTCATTCTTCTTGCGAATGTAAAAGGTGATATACAAGACGGTTTTATCCAAAAGGTTAAGTTTATTTCTTCCCACGCTATGATTGCGATGTGGATTGGCTATGGTCTAGTATTGTTTGGCGCTGTTATTAGTATAATATCGAAGAAAGCTCTTAAAAAATCTAAATTAGTTTGGGTTTTCTCAATTGTATTAGGTGTCTTAATACTTATAGGTTCTGGTCTTACGCCTATAGTACAGAATTATGTGGATAAAGAGCTTGTGTTTAAGTTAGGTGGCTCTGAACAGAATAATCACACATTCGGCTGGCAATTCGGTGCTTATGAATTGGATGGTGCTAAGGCTATCCGCGCTCAAATAACTGCGGACGAGGAGCCTTTACCCGATCCTGATTATCCGCCGCCTATGGAGCCATATTCAATTTTCTTTGGCGGTACAGATCCGGGTCGATTTGTTCCAACTTATATGATTTATGGCGCTAATTTTAGGCCTGATATTTATCTTATTACTCAGAACGCTCTCGCAGATGGAACTTATATGGCTGTTGAGCGAGACTTATATGGAGATGAGATTTGGATTCCATCTGAAGAAGATAGTGCTATCGCGTTTCAGCGTTATGCCAATAAAAAAGGTTTGAGCGCTACGAATGGTAGATTGCAGGTTACGGGCGCATTAGAGGTAATGGAGATTAATGCGGAGTTGGCTAAGATGATGCATGAGCATGATAGAAATAGGCATGCTTTTTATATCGAAGAGAGTTATGCGATGGGATGGATGTATCCTTATCTTTCGCCGCATGGGCTTATTATGAAGATCAATGCCGAGAAGACTCCTTACGACTCATCATTGGCTAGAAAAGATATGGATTTTTGGAATTGGTATACTAAGCGACTTTTATCAGATCCGATGTATCGCCGAGATTTTGCCGCGCAGAAGAGTTTTTCAAAATTGAGAGCTTCGATAGCTGGGCTTTATGTACGTCAAAATCGTATTGGGGAGGCGAGCGAGGCTTTTCGTGAAGCGCACATGCTTTATCCAGCTTCGCCAGAAGCCACATTTAGGTATATAAGCGAAATACTTATGAGAACTCAGAAGTTCTCTGTAATTAGTGACTTGTTGGAATATACTGATTTAATAGATCCTAATAATACGAGAACTACTAGAATAAAAGAATATCTTAATAGTATTTTAAGAGTTTCTGAGTTTGAAAATTTTAAGCAGGATAAATGGCTAGAGTCTATCGTAGCTGCCGGACTAAGTGATGGCGACTATTACAAACTTGCTGTAGCATATCATGAATTAGGTTATAGAGAAAAAGCAGCCCAGATTATGGCGTTAGTTGAAAATTACGTCATCAAAGAAAGTAAAAAAGACGATCTTAAAAATGCCGTAACTGTTTTTCTTTCTGTAGGGCAGTTGGAAAAAGCTTATAATATATTAAAGGTGTACGAGCGTTGTACTGATAAATTAGATATGAATTTGTTTGTGGAATGGGCTATTTTAGCGCATTATTATTCGATTAAAGATCCTAAAAATTTTGAAAAATATCGTGAAGAGACGTATAGATATATGCGCTTTGCCGCGAAACAGGATATTGGGCTAGTGATAAAGAGGCTTCAGGAATATTTATTCGCTAAGGATAACGATAAGGCGAAAATTCCCGATATTAGATTTTTGCTTGATTTAGTTAGGCTGCGAACGATTAATGGATATCGCGAGGCGATGGAGTTATTTAAAGTCTTCGTTCGTATGTCACCTCAAATGGACAGAAGAATATTCGAGGTAGATCCTATTTTGAATGGTTTAATGAGAAACGTTGTCGCTGCAGATAGCGCCTCTTATGGTAAAGCCAGAAATCTAGCACCTTTAGCATATTAAAAAATTAAAAAGGAGAAAACTCAATGCCAAGAACAGATATAGACTGGGCCAGCTTAGGGTTCGGTTTTTCAGAAGTTAACTGCCACATTCGCTATGTTTGGAAAGATGGCGCGTGGTCGGAGGGTGAGTTTGTAAAGAAGCCCGAAATTACGATGCATATCGGTGCTACTTGCCTTCATTATGGTCAAGAGTGCTTTGAGGGTATGAAGGCTTTTCGCCAGAAGGATGGTAAGGTCGTTATTTTCCGCCCTGAAGAAAACGCTAAGCGCATGGCTAAGACGGCTGAGCGTTGTGTAATGCCAGTTATCCCAGTTGATATGTTTATTGACGCGGTCGATAAGGTTGTTCGCGCGAATGAAGAGTTTGTTCCTCCGTATGGAACGGGTGGTTCACTTTATTTAAGACCTCTTCTTATCGGTACCGGTCCTCAAATTGGTGTTGCTCCCGCTAAGGAATATACCTTTATGATTATGGTCATGCCCGTGGGCGCATATTATAAGGGTGGCTTAAAGCCTGTGCGCGCTGTTATTCTCGACGATTGGGATCGCGCAGCTCCCAATGGTATGGGTGATGTTAAGGTCGGTGGTAACTACGCCGCGTCACTTTATGCCCATGAGAAGGCTAAGAAAGATGGATGGCCAGTTGAGCTTTATCTTGATGCTAAGACTCATAAGTATGTTGAAGAGTTTTCAACATCTAACTTTATTGGCATTACGAAGGATGGTACTTACGTTACGCCAGATAGTAAGTCGGTACTTCCTTCGATTACTAATATGTCGCTTAAAGAGTGCGCGGCAGATCTCGGCTGGAAGGTTGAGTGTCGTCAGATTCCTTATGAGGAGATTCGTGAATTTGCCGAGGTCGCGGCTTGCGGTACAGCAGTTGTTGTTACTCCTGTTTGGGAAATTACTCGTGGCGACGACGTAATTGTTATTTCCGATAAGGACGCTGTCGGCGAACATCTTCAAAAGCTTTATGATACCGTTCAGGGTATTCAGTATGGACTTTTAGAAGATAAGCACGGCTGGTGCCACGAAGTTAAGATCTAAAAGCACTAATATTCAGGTGTTTAATGGTTTGGAAAGAGCGAGAAGTTAATAGACATAATGTCGAAGAACTGGTCAAGGCGGGCGAAAGTCCGCTTATGGCCAGGCTTCTCGATTTAAGAGGGGTTACATTAAATACGCTTGAAACTTTTTTTAACCCCTCTTATAAAAATCTTTTACCACCGAGTGAATTACCTGGTATCGACGCGGCAGTTTCTACCATAATTGCGGCCAGGCGCGAGAATAAAAAAACGATAGTTTTTGGCGATTATGATTGTGATGGTATCTCGGCTACTGCAATATTAGTTAAGACATTAGACATTTTAGAGTACGATGTTCATCCGTTTCTTCCAAGGCGTATGGAAGAAGGGTATGGGATGAATGAACGATCGGTTAATAGGCTACTTAAAGAACATCCTGACGTTAAGCTGGTAGTTACTGTTGATAACGGGATAAATTCTGTCGAGGAGACTGCGTTTTTAAAGTCTAGGGGCATTGATGTTGTAGTTACCGATCATCATCTGCCTGGTGATATTTTACCCGACTGCCCGATAGTTAATCCTAAGGTTAGTTCGCCAGAGGAGCTTTCTGGCCTTTGTGGTGCTGGCGTTGCTTTTATGCTCGCTAACGCGCTTGTTCTTAAGTCGCGCGAAGAAGGTCTTTATAATGGAGGTGCGATAGCAGGCCCCTTGATGGTTTTAGCGGGGCTCGCTACAGTTACTGATATAATGCCACTTCGGAATCAAAATCGAATTTTAGTATCCGAAGCTTTAAAACTATTTTCAAAATATGCGCCTTTAGGTCTTAAAGAGCTTTTTAATCGTGTCTCTAGACCTGGCGTCATTTCAATGACGACGCGCGATTTTGGTTTCGCGATCGGTCCGAGGATAAATGCCTCAGGGCGCATGTCAGATGGTTCAGAGGCGTTGAGATTAGTTCTCTCGAATGATCGTGAAGAAGCTCGTGAGCTCGCTCGCCAAGTAGATTTAAGAAATTGCGAAAGAAAGAGTGTAGAGCTCGATATGTTTAATTCGGCTCTACAACAAATAGTAAAGGATGCTCCAGCTCAGGTCATTACTCTAGCTGATGGTCACCAAGGGGTAGCTGGTATTGTAGCATCCAAGGTTCTTGAAAAAATTACTGATGATTCTTTATCGCGAGCTGTGCCTATAGCAGTACTTGTTGGTAATCATGGCTCAGCGCGCGCGCCTGAGAATTATAATGTTCGTGACGCTCTCTCAGCTTCTCAGTTAGCCTTGGAACGCTTTGGCGGTCATGCCGCGGCGGCTGGTTTTTCAATTAAAAACGATAATCTTGAATTATTCAAATCGCTATTTATTGAAGCGTGTAGAAATCAAGCTTTAGATTCTTCTAGCTTTAATGAGGTTTTGATTGACGCGTGGGTTACTCCTAACGATATGACGATAGAGTTTGTTGATTCGTTTATGCGTATGGAGCCATTTGGTGAAGAGAATCCAGAGCCCGTATTCGCGTTTAAGAATGTATGTTTTTCTGATGTGCGCGTTATGGGTGTTGAAGGGCGCCATCTTCAGTTGGGCTTTCCAGGAGGATTGCGAGCGGTGTGGTGGAATAAGGGTAGTATTGCCGAAGAGTTGAGGTCTCGCTCTCATCTTACAAGTGATGTGATGTTTAAAGCTTCAGTTTCTACTTATGGCGACAGACACGTAGAACTTACTATTCTTTCGGTAAAAACGAATCAGGACCATTATGAAGCAGCGTCTACCATTTGAAATTCTCTATGAGGATAAAGATGTTATCGTTATTGATAAGCCGGCTGGCTTATTGACGACTCATACGAAACTTTATGGTAGAGCTGCTCGAGAGGCTCAATCGACTGCCGAGAATTATCTTAACAACTATGTCCGCAAAGGCCAATTAAAAAGTCGTAATCGCGTTTGGTTAGTTCATCGTCTAGATAGAGAGACGAGCGGCGTGATGATTTTCGCCAAAAGCGAAGAGGTCGCTGAATATTTTAGGTCTGATTGGAATAATTTAACAGAAAAAACGTATCTGGCGCGAGTAGAAGGGCGTTTAGATGCTAGCGAGGGCGTGTTTGATACATTCCTTAAGGAGGATGATGATGGGTATAAAGTGCGCTCAGTTTCCGAGAATGTTAAAGGCTCTAAACGAGCTGTCACTGAATGGCGACTAATTTCATTCTCTAAGGCGGTGTCGTTAATAGAAGTAAAATTAAAAAGCGGGCGTAAAAATCAGATTCGAGTTCATTTTTCCGAAGCCGGTCATCCAGTTGTTGGTGATGTTAAGTATGGCGCTAAAAAGGCATCACGACTTTTCCTCCATTCATCGTCGATTGCCTTTGTTCATCCGCACACACATAAACGAATGGAATTTTCAAGTTCTAAGCCGTGGTAATTAAGATTAACGAAAGGGTAGTGATGTTATTATGAAAGCGTTAATTCCAGCAGCAGGTCACGGAACGCGGTTCGCACCGTGGACGAAACTGATACCGAAAGAAATGTTGCCCGTCGGCGCGAGGCCTGCGATTGCGCTCATTGTCGACGAGGCGATTGAGGCTGGCGCGGATGAGGTTGTTATTATAACTTCGCCTGAAAAGCCTCTTCTTAAAAAGTGGTTTGAACTTAATCCTCCTAAGGCGCCGATCGTGTGGGTCGATCAGCTTGAGCAGCATGGTCTCGGTCACGCTGTATTGCAGGCGGCGGAGCATTTCGAGTCGGAGAGCGAACCTGTGCTCATACTTCTTGGCGATGCTCTCGTTAGCGGCGGTAACGCATCTTCGGCGATGATGGAGATTTCGAAAGCGAATGGTGGCGCGAGCGTAATTGGATGCGAAGAAGTGCCGCGCGAGCGCGTTTCGCGCTACGGGATAATGAAGAGTGCGTCTGAGATTTCCGAAGCGTTTTTTAAGCTCGCCGATATCGTTGAGAAGCCGTCAATCGAGGAGGCCCCCAGTAATCTCGCGGTCGCGGGGCGTTATCTCCTCGATCCAGCCGTATTCCGCTATCTAAAGGATCAGACTGCGGGTGTCGGCGGCGAGATTCAGCTCACGGATGCGATTCGCAGAATGCTCTCCGAGAAGACGGTTTTTGGGTATATTTATCCTGGGCATAGACACGATATCGGTAATCCCAACGGTTATTTAAAGGCATTGGAGGCTATGAATGAAAACGGTTAATACGAGAAGCTTTCCGAGGGCAGGATTTTTAGGTAATCCTTCCGACGGGTATTTCGGCAAGACGATGTCGTTCGCCTTTTCGGATTATTGCGTTGATTTAACGCTGACTGAATCCGCGAAGATGCGCTTTGTGCCGGGCGAGGTTGACGACGCGACGTTTGATTCGCCCGAGAAGCTCGTGCGCGACATTCGCCTTTACGGTTATTACGGCGGCATCCGCATGCTGAAGGCGGTTGCGAAACTGTTTTTCGAATATTGCTTTGAAAACGGCATCAGGCTCGAAAACAGGAATTTTACTGCCGAGTACAGAACGAATATTCCTCGCCTTGTGGGACTCTCCGGTTCGTCGGCAATCTGTTCTGCGATGCTTAAAGCGCTTATGAAATTCTATTCGGTCGAGATTCCTCTGGAGCATACGCCGACAATCTGTCTCGAGGCCGAGAAGCTCGAGCTCGGCATCAACTGCGGTTTTCAGGATCGCGTAATTCAGATGTACAACGGGCTCGTCTTTATGGACTTCGAGAAGTCATTTGTCGAGGCGAATAACCGCGGCATCTACGAGCGGCTCGATCCGGCGCTTCTGCCGAACATTTACGTAGCATTCGATCCCAACCGCGCGGAGGAAAGCGGCAAGGCCCACAAGAAAGTTAAAAAGCTCTTCGAGGAGAAGAAGCCCGATATCCTTTCGGCTATGAGCGAGTTCGCCGATATTGCTCAGAAGGGACGCGATGCGCTCGTCGCAGGTAAGAAGGAGCTTATAGCCGATCTCGTAAACGCTAACTTCGATCTGCGAGATAAGATTTTCAATGTCGCCGAATTAAATCGTAATATGGTTATGACGGCGCGCGAGTCGGGGGCGTCGGCGAAGTTCGCGGGCTCTGGCGGTGCAATCGTCGGAACATACGAGGACGAGGCGCAGTTCGCCGCGCTTAGCGCGAAACTCTCTGGGATTGGCTGCACGACATTCAAGCCGTCAATCGCGGTTAATGATGACACGTTACCTAAGTCGACTGAAAATTGGCGCAGTTCTTAGTGTAATACGGAGGTAGAGTCGAAGTTGAAGTCGAAGTCGAACATAGGAATTGGAGTTTTAAATATGCAAGTAGAATTCAATTATAGAAAACTAGTTGTATGGCAGAAGGCGATGCAGATGGTTGGTCTAGTGTATGCAGAGCTTAAAAAACTCCCTTTAGAAGAAAAATATGCGTTGACAGATCAGATTCGTAGGGCTGCGATAAGCGTTGTATCGAACATTGCAGAGGGTGCAGGGCGTTCTACTAATAAAGATTATTCGCACTTTCTTGCCATCGCTAGAGGTAGTTTATATGAATTGATGTCCGAATTGGAAATTGCGGAACAGTTAGGGTATATAATTGTTTCTACTGAAATTGAATCGCTTGCTGCTGAAATTGCTCGTATGCTCGGTTCAATGTTAAAGAAATATGGTTCAATTTAAAATAATATAAACACCTATGTTCGACTTCGACTCTCGACTTCAACTAAAAAACAATCACCTATGTTCGACTTCGACTCTCGACTTCAACTAAAAAAATAAACACCTATGTTCGACTATATAGTTATAACTGCCGCCAACGAAGCTCAGGCTCGCGGCTATCGCGCACAGACGAAGAATCGTCCCGAGGTTAAGGTCATATCTGATCCTGGCGGTAAGCGTGTAGGTTCGCTCGGCGCGACCGTTAATCTTTTAAAGCGCCTTAAACTTTCTGGTAAGGTTCTCGTCTGTCATTCAGGCGGCGATGCGCGGCGTACGCCGGGATACGCCGCGATGGGTAAGGCGTTCGTCCCGATGAAGGATGGTCGCTCGATGTTCGAGCATATTGTCGAGACGATGTCCTCATTGCCTCTTCCTGAAAAAGGCGGACTTCTCATCACGTCAGGGGATGTTCTACTTGACTTCGATTACGCGGCGACAGATTTCTCGCGTCCCGGTGTTACGGGAGTCGCCTATCCCGACGGACCTTTTCAAGCGCAGCGTCACGGCGTTTACAAGACGGCTTCTAAAGCGTCGTCTAAGACAGGTCTTATGGACGTCTCTGGTTTTCTCCAGAAGCCCAAAGTCGAGAAGGGTCGTCATCTAATCGATACTGGGATTATGTTCATCGATTGGCCAACGGCCGAGAAGATGAAGGCTCTTCCGATAGCCGGCGATATTTACGAAGAGTTTCCTAAGATGCTTCTTGATGGATTTGCTCCGTTTGCGGTCAATGTCGTGAAGTCGTGCACTTTCTTTCATATTGGCTCGTCGCGTGAACTTTTAGATCAGCTTGGTGACGGTAATACTTATGTCGATAGCGTCGGCTGCGAGCTTGAGCTTAAGGGCGGCAATGTCGTCACGAACATTCCGCGCGGCAGATTTAAGAAACTTTCTCTCGCTAAGAACGAATGTTTTACCTGCATCCCCATCGGTAAAAACGATTGGTACGATCTAAAGTATAAGCTCGACGATAATTTCAAGACGGACGGCCTTTGGGAGAAGCACGCGCTTGCGGATAAGATGCCTAAGGTTGATTATTCTAGGCTCCTTAAAATGCGAAATGCTAGGTCCGACGGAACAGTAACTGTGAATGCGCCTGTGCGCATTGATTTTGCGGGTGGCTGGAGCGATACACCGCCCATCTGCAATATCGAGGGTGGAACAGTTCTCAACGTAGCCGTTAAGCTCGATGGTAAGCGCCCGATTGAGGTCGTTGTAAAACCTCGCCGCGATAAATTCGTTAAGGTCGTCTCCAAAGACCTCGGTAAGCGCAGAATTCTAAAATCAGCCGCTGAAATTGCTGATCATTCCGATCCGCACGATTGGTGCGCCCTTGTTAAATCCGCATTGACCGTAACTGGATTTAAGTTCGGCGAGCGCGGCATAGATATAATTATTTCTGCCGATTTACCTAAAGGCAGCGGAATGGGTACGAGTTCCATTTTGGGCGCGGCAACAATCGCGGCGCTTTTGGGGCGGAGCGATTCTGATGAAGTTGCGGCACTTACGCTCGAGCTGGAGCGCGAGATGTGCACTGGCGGCGGTTGGCAGGATCAGTACGGCGGGCTTTTAGGCGGCGTAAAACTTCTTAAGTCGAAGCCTGGCGAAGTTCAGAATGTTACTGTTAAAAAAGTAGAGATTCCTAAATCTATCGCAGACGAAATCTCGGAGCGTTCCCTCCTTTATTTTACGGGCCAAAAGCGCATGGCGCGCAATATTTTAAGAAAGGTTCTGGCGTTTTATGAGGCGAATCCTCACGATTTCGCGAAAATTCTCGTAAGGAGCCTTAAAGTGGATGCTGATAATTGCGCCAAGGCGCTTCAAAAAGGCGACCTTAAACTCTTTGCGCAATCCATCAACAATTATTGGCGTGACAAGAAACTTCTCGACCCAGGTAGCACCAACGAGCGCGTCGACGAGATAATTGAGCGCATTGCTCAGTGGACCGACGCGGTAACTCTAACTGGAGCGGGCGGCGGCGGATTTATGTATATCCTCGCTAAGTCTAAAGCTGACGCGCAGAAGATTAAAAAAGATCTTGAGCGCAATAAGCCTTCTAAGTATTCGCGCTTTTATACTTTTGAGATAGATCAAGAAGGTTTAATAGTTAGAAAATGAAAGTATCTCTTATTACAGTCTGCTTTAGAAGCGCGAGTGTGATCCGCACTGCGATAGAGAGCGTACTCGCGCAGAAAGGCGTTGATGTCGATTATATCGTCGTGGACGGTGGCAGTAACGATGGGACTGTTGAAATTTTAAACGACTACGAATCTAAGTTCGCTGGGCGGATGCGTTGGATTTCAGAGCGCGATGAGGGGATGTATGACGCGCTCAATAAGGGCATAAAAATGGCCAAGGGCGATGTAGTCGGTATTCTCAACGCCGACGATATTCTTGAAGATGAGAATACCCTCGCTTTTATCGCATCGTCGTTCGAGCCTGGGGTGGATTGCGTTTACGGTGATATCCGTTTTGTACGCGGCGAGAGTAAAAAAACGACGCGATACTATAGCTCTAAGCGTTGGCGACCTTGGATGCACAATTGGGGTTTTATGCCTGCGCATCCATCGGTTTATGTCCGTAGAGAGGTTTTTGACCGCATCGGCGGTTATAAGCTCGGTTACGACATAAGCGCCGACTTTGAGTGGATGGTGCGACTTCTTTGTAAGTTGCGTGTTAAGTCGCGTTATCTGCCGCGCTCAATCGTTACAATGCGCCTGGGCGGTAAGTCTACGGCGGGTCTAAAAGCGATGCTTAAACTTAATCGCGAGAATGTTCGCGCTAATCGCGAGAACGGTTATTTTTGCTGTCTTCCAATGATGCTCCCAAAATATTTCTTTAAGATATGGGGTTATATTTTTAGGAGAACGAGATAAATCTAAGGTTATTTCATTCATACTTACTGCTCCTAAATATGGTATAATGTATGGCTATGAATGAAGGTGTTGGTATAGTTGAACTAAAAAAGATGGATCTTGAGCTTCCCGAAGGTGGGTTAAAGCTCGAGACTGGTGGTATTTTAAAGAAAATCGAAGTCGCTTATGAAGAGTGCGGCGCGCCTCTTCGTGATGATAATGCGATTTTTATTTGTCATGCTCTTACAGGGGACTCTCATGTAGCTGGTATTCGCCCTGGTGAAGATAAACCGAGCGGCTGGTGGGAGCTTATGATTGGTCCTGGTAGAGCCATTGATACCAATTATTTTCATGTAATTTGCGCCAATGTTCTTGGTGGCTGTAGCGGGACTACCGGGCCTAGTTCGATAAATCCCGAAACAAATAAGCCTTACGGTTCATCATTCCCTCAATATTCGTTCTCTGATTCAGTAGATATTTATCGCCTTTTATTAAAGCAGTTAGGGGTTAAAAAGCTCGCGGCGCTAATAGGCGGCAGTTTTGGCGGTATGCAGGTTATGGATTGGATTACGCGCTGTCCCGATGAGATGGAGAAGGCGTGTCTTATCGCTACATCCGCCTCGCTTAATACTCAGGCTTTAGCTTTTGATGTTGTTGGCCGCGCGTCTATAACTGATGATCCTGCGTGGAAGGGCGGCGATTATTATCTTGAGGGGGATGGTAAGGGGCCTAAAATCGGTTTAGCCAGCGCTCGCCAGCTCGCTCATATTACATATTTATCGTGTGATCTTTTACAAGAGAAGTTTCGCCGCGAACTCCAAAAGAATTTCGTCGAAGCTCCTAAAGAAGAACGCGCTAAGAGAGACGCTGAATTTAAGACGTATTTCCAGATTGAGAGCTATTTAGATTATCAGGCGATGAAGTTTGTTAAGCGCTTTGATGCGAATAGCTACTTACATATTACGCGCTCGATGGACCTTTTTGACGCGGGCGATAGATACGGCTCTTTAGATGCCGCGTGCGCGCGCGTAAAGGCGAAGTGTTTAGTGGTTTCTTACGAGAACGACGTTCTTTTTACTGTCCGCCAATCTAAAGAAATTACAGAGTCGCTCCTTAAAAATAAAAAGGATGTAACTTATTGTCATCTCGAAGCGGGTACTGGGCATGATTCGTTCTTAACTGATATTGATGATCTATCTGGTTTAATCGGCGGCTTTTTAAAACCTCGTACACCTAACGTCATGAACTGGCAGCGTCGTCTTTACGCCGGGGTTACGGATATGGTTAAGAAGGGCGCTAAGGTTATTGATATTGGCTGTGGTGATGGGTCGCTACTTAATGTTCTTCGCGAAGATAAAAATGTTATTGGCGATGGTGTCGAAATTGATATTGATAAGTTTAAGGAGACCTTAGCCGATGGTCACATGTCGTATTGGGAAGATGCGGATGAGGGACTTTCGGTAATTCCTGATAAGCATTATGATGTGGCTATTTGTTCAGATACGCTACAAGAAGTTAAGAATCCAAGAGGCTTATTAGATGAGGCTCTTCGTATCGCTGGTGAGGCGATAGTATCGTTCCCGAATTTCGCGGCGTATCGTATTCGTCTTACGTTAGGTCTTATGGGGCGCTTACCGGTATCTAAGGCTTTACCGTTCCAATGGTACGATACTCCTAATATTCACTGCATTACGCTTAAAGATTTTAAGGCGCTTTGCGAGGCTGATGGAATTGAAATTAAAGAAATTAAGGCTATTTCGCGTCACTTTTTCGGTAAAATACTCTTAGCTCTCGGGTTTAAGAACCTTGGAGCTTCCCAGATTGTAGCGCGCATACGGAGAAAAGCGAAATGACACTCCCTCAACGCACAGCTAATATCTTAAGGCGCACAATCGCGTTTCTTCACCCGTGCGTATATGGCGAATTGGGCGCTAAAGACTTGGTAGAAAATATTACGCGCGATTTAGAGCGTGAGATAGCGCTTTTAATGCCTAATGCCGATGCGAGCGCGATAGCAGCGCAGTTTAAATACCGCATTGGTGAAGTTCGCCGACTGGTAGATACTGATATTGATGCTGCGTATGATGGCGACCCCGCGGCAACGAGCAGGATGGAAGTTGTAATGGCGTATCCTGGGCTTTATGCTGTTACGGTTCATCGTATAGCCCATGAGCTTTATAAGTTATCGGTTCCTATAATCCCGCGTGTAATGTCCGAGATAGCCCATTCTAAAACGGGTATTGATATTCATCCTGGCGCGACAATCGGCGAGAGATTTTTTATTGACCATGGTACTGGCGTCGTTATTGGCGAGACTACGATTATAGGCCGAAATGTGAGAATTTATCAAGGTGTTACTTTAGGTGGTCTATCATTCGCGAAAGATAGTTCTGGCGCGCTCGTTAAGGGGCTTAAGCGTCATCCGAATATCGAAGATAATGTAGTAATTTACGCTAACGCTACGATATTAGGCGGCGAGACTACGATTGGTCATGACTCTGAGATTGGTGGTAACGTTTGGATTAAAGATTCTGTCCCTCCCTTTTCGCGCGTCTATAATAAGCCCCCCGCGCCAGTTATAAAAACGATAGACTAACATAGTTTTAAAAAGTTGATTTTAAGTTTTTTTTTAGGCAGTTTTGAAAATATTTTTTAGGCCTAAAATTTAGGCGAAAAATTGTGCTGTTTTTTTGGGGCGAAAAGGGATTGTCCCTTTTTACCCACTCACGAGCTCTACGACGAGAAGTGCGCACCTCTGGGAATAAGTTGAAGTCGAAGTGGAAGTTGAACAAAGGAATTATAAAATTCTCTTTATAAAATCTATCAATTCCTTTGTTAGACTTCGACTTTCAACTTCGACTACAATGCCACTCCTCTTCCCATTTCCCTCTTCCCACTTCCCTACCTCCCACTCTGCAGCGTTTCGTTCGTATCGCCG
>JAGBTH010000110.1 GCA_017631385.1 Kiritimatiellia bacterium | reverse complement strand
GAGGGTAAAATCATCAACGTCAATTGTCGTATGTTCACAATCTTCATCGGTAGACTCTGAACAATCATGGCACGCCTCGCCGCAATTATCGGGATCCTCATCGCAAAGGCAAAAACTGACGGGCCCCGCCAAAAATATGGCGGCGAGCATTACCGCCATAAAATTAGCGGCACAATGCATAGCGCGTCGAATAGCTTTTACGATTTTCATTCGATAAAATTATATCATAATCATCGTCGGAAGTGGCAGATTATTCTAAAAGAGCCTCGAAGAGGATTGAGTTTAGTTGGAGTTGTGAGTTCAAGTTCGAGAGTGGAACTTGTAGATTCTGCGCGTTGCTTAAGTTAAAATTAACTCCGATAGGTTCCGATGAGTTTCGCTAACGCTTCACTTTAGGGGCTTTGCATTTTCTAACCACTTTGCAGTTTGCTTTGCTTTTGTTTTTTTATAACCGTGGAATGCGCCGAAGAAGCTTCGCTTCGGAGGGGCGATTCTGCAAAGCCGAACCCGAAGGGGGCGCAAGCATCCGCGAGCGTGTAGAACGTGTAGCATTGGATCTGCGTAACGATGTTAAATGACTTTTACTTCGGCATTATGGTATAGTTTTATATGCGGCTTCGCCGCGGGGTCTGGGGAGGAACCCAGAGATAAAACCATTGAGTTTCGGTAAAATGGTAGTCATTTAATTATCGTTGCGATAAAGTAATGTTTCACGTTTCTACACGTTCTACACGGCTAAAATAAATCAAGAGTTTTGCGATAGTATTGCGGTTGGATCGCGCGAAGCACTAAAGGAGTAACGGATATGTGCGCCGCGACATAATAACGATGGGGCCAGTCCACCTCTCTTCGTTAGATTGTACCCAGTTACTCTAATGGTACGTCTTTGTGTTATAATATCTATATTGATTTTAAATATGAAATGAGGGTTTTATGACTATTGAAGAAGCAGAACTTGAAATGGAAGAATATAATGATATTCTTCAGCAGGATGCTCAAGATTATTTTTCTGAGAAAGTCGGTAGAGAACTATTTTTATCGTGTGAGCGGCTTGAAAGATTTGCCCGGAACAGTATTGAGGCAATGAAAAATAATCAGCCCTTTGAGCCTTTTGGAGATTTTGATAGTGACGAGATAGCGAGAATCTATGTTACAGATACGATTGTTGATTGCGAGGGATATTATCTCGATATGTCTGATAGAAAAATAGATTCAGATGATTGGCGTGATTTTGCTATTGAAACTTCTTTCTTTGTGGACGGCGAAGGGACTGTAGAGAGAAATAGTTTTATAGATTACTTTGAAAAGTATCTCCGAGCCGCGGCGAAATTGGCTAAATCGATTAAATCCGACGCGGCGAAAACGTATCGTGAAGCGCTTGCTCTTTCAAAAGAGACTAAAGCTAAATATAATCGGCTTTTGCTTTCCGCCGAGGAGGCATTAAAATTAGTCAGTCTTGAGAAAACTGCTACGAAGACCTTGTTGGAAGACTTGAATAAATTTAATGGAAGAGGGAATTGATCGTCATGGGCTTTAAATTAGTAGAACGAGTATATACTCTTAAAAAAGATGCGACTTCGCCCTCTGAGCAGGCGGTTCTCTTAGCTTTGGCATATCGAGCGAATGATAAAACCTTGCTTTGTTACCCAAAACAGGAAACTTTAGCCGAAATGACCCATTTAAGTAGGTCTACTGTAGCCGCGGCATTAAATGGATTAAAAAAGAGTGGTTATATAAGTTGGAAAAGCGGAGGCCTAGCTAATAAGAAGGGGAAAAATGGTAGAACGCTATCCAATGACTATAAGTTGAATTTATCTCCATCAAACTCAAAAATCGAGCAGATATCCCCCGATCCTAGTGTCCGACAGTCGGACACACCAGTGTCCGGTAATCGGACACACCAGTGTACAGCTGTCGGACACACCAGTGTACAACTGTCGGACACTGCAGTGTCCAGCTCTCGGACACCAACAGAAATAGATAACAACAATTTGAAGAACAACAAATTAAACAACGATACGAACAGTAGGGCTAAAACTATCGGATCGGGTTTTGATTTTGTTGGTAATGATGGGAATAATAGGGCTGCAGCAGCTGGCAGAAACAGGGAGGAAGAAGGTCCTATGCTCCTGGCTATGAAGCTTTGCAGAATAGAACGTAATACACCGGAATATCGCGATAATTACAGAGCGTTTTTTAGTATTATGTCTAAACTTGGTGTCAGCCGATCATTTGATATACTTCACGCCATCGCCAGTGAAGAAAAGCAAGGTGAATTAGACGGTATTAAAAATATGCCGGCGTTTATTATGTCGCGACTCCAACAGTTTTTGCCGCCATTTTAATGTAGAGTTTTTTACACACTCCCTTTTTAAAATAGGAGATGTGTAAAAAACGCAAGAGAGATTAAGTGTAGACGACGTTCGCGCGGTTGCGCGTATTTCTCGCGCTTATGCGCTTTAATTTCGCGCCGGTGCGCGCGTTTCCCGCGCGGCCGCGCGTTCTCATAGGTAGGCGCGGCGAAGGCGCTTACTGGGGAAATTAAAAGTCTTAGGTAGGCGAGGCTTAAGACACAGGTGTGTCTATGGGTGAGTCATAGGTATGACTATGGGCGGGTCACACCTATGGCTATTTTTAAGTTATAGGTGCGTCTCTGGGTGAGCCATACCTAAGGCCCTAAACTCTCCATACTCTCTTCACCTTCACCTTTAACCTTCGCCTCTTATTCCCCATTCCCAACCTTCCGCTAAATTATTAATGGCAGAGGGGTCTGTCCCCACAAGTTGTCTGTCCCCATAAGTTGTCCCCGCGAGGTTATGATCGTAAAGAGTCAAAGGCTTTATGCTTTTGATGGGTGAACACAATTTTTATAAGAGTTCCGATTTTTTCGCGTTTGACTTGTATGATGGGTGTCGGGGTGTCGATCCCGCGAGAGATTATT
>JAGBTH010000109.1 GCA_017631385.1 Kiritimatiellia bacterium | reverse complement strand
GCCGGCGCCCTGAAACCCATAAAATCAACGCTGCCGCGTTCCCCTCGGGCTTGCGCCCTGGCAGACACCGGAAAAGACGGAAAACGAAAACCTCCTCCGATGCATCACGTGAGGCGCCTGAGAGAGCCTGGAAAGATACACCGAAGGAGGTAAAACTGCATAAGGGCAGTTACCCTTCTGTGCGTCTTTCCGGTGAAGTTTCTCAGGCTTTCACGTGACGCGTCCCAAGTCCGCAGGGGGTAGGCTACTGTTCTTCGCCTCCCGCGCGGGAAATCTGTTTTATCACGGCGGCACTGGCATTCATCCCTGCCCCGCAACGGCTTCTTATCATACCATAAAATCAGGTCTTCCGACAAGAGACTTTCTGGCACGAAATGCACAAAACTGCAAGAAACGCGAGCCCCCCTTTTCAAGGAGGCTCGTTTTTTAGGGGATTTAGAGAATATCCCGATTATTCGGTAATCCTCTCGTCGGAGACCTTTATTCCCCATGGGTCCCCTCGCCCTCTTACTTGTCTTGATTGAGAAGCACAAAACCGAACGACGAGATCGAGTGACAGCGTCCCAACCGAAACACTACGTTCACGAGCTCAAAAATAAGAAGTGCGCACCTCAGACCTAAGAAGTGCGCACCTCCAGGGTAAAAGGTGCGCACCTTTTGTCTTCAAGCTCGTGAGGGCATCAAAAAATTGGATTTAGAGCACGCAAAGCATTATAAAATTAGGTGAAAAAACTCTCCGCTGCGGGTGAAAGCAGTTGAAATGGCGCCATTTCTTCACAAAGAGACGTCTTTTCAAAGAGAAATGACGCCATTTCAACGAGAAAAGACGTCATTTCAACTGCTTTCATCCGCACCATTCACCTACTTTCACCTGCACCTGACAACTCTTTCACCTATAACCCCAATAACTTTCACCGTATACAGCCTACACTAAAGTTCGATAGTTAGAACAAACTAGCTATTCTCACTATTTATGCACTTTCTTGGTATATTAGGATTGCAAGATATACTAAGAATGACGCGACCCATAAAGCGCCCTTTAACTTCCCAATCGTCGACTGAGATCTTATTGCGCCGCGTTTATATGCAAAGAGCGCGATTGAAAGCGACAAGATTATCATCGCCGGGAAATCGCGTGTAAATACACCAATTGAAGTTATGTCAAACGGCTTTATCGCGCCACTTAATCCAACAACTGCGAGCGCATTAAAAAAGTTAGAGCCGACGATATTACCAACTACAAAATCGTGCTGACCCTTTCGAGCCGCGGCAATTGCTGAGGCGAGCTCCGGTAGCGACGTACCAGCAGCTACTATAGTTAGCCCAATAAGAAGTTCAGAGACATGGAAATGACGCGCTAGATCAACCGCCCCCCAAACCAAAATATGCGAAGAGCCTACAAGAAGCGCGAGTGATGCTATCGCCACTAACCAGGGACACGAAACAGAAACAGTCTTACACTCACCATTACTTTCTGACCCTGACTGCTTCTCCAACCAGCACGATACCGGCAACAGCGCGGCAAACAAGAGCAACAATATAATAGCATCAAGTCTAGATAAGCCTCCTCCTAGCCATGCTAATACCCCAGAAACAACTGAAATCGCAATAAGCATTGCCGCTGAATAAATCGCTGAAAGAGGCCTTACTATTATTGGACTTATTATGGCTGCTACACCTAAAATAATAGCGATATTATAGATATTCGAACCCCACGCATTCCCTAAGGCGATTTCTGAATGACCAAACGCAGCAGAAATCGCCGAGACAGCTAATTCGGGGGCTGATGTTCCAAAGCCGATTACTACCATTCCTATGATAAATGGAGGAACTCCTAGATTTGTCGCTAGAGCTCCTGACGCATCAACAAAGCGATTAGCGCTCCAAGCTAGACCCCAAAGCCCTAACGCGAT
>JAGBTH010000108.1 GCA_017631385.1 Kiritimatiellia bacterium | reverse complement strand
ATGTTCGATAAGATCGGTGAGATGATTGATAATCAGTATAAGATGAATCCCAAGAGCGACATCTTAAATGACGTTTATCGTTATATCAGCACCTCTTTCCGTGCTGAGGGTTATATGGCTACAGCCGAGTGCGCCGAAGAGTTGCTTAAATTCGTCGAAAAACGCGCTAAGAATGTTCCTGGCCCGAGCGCGAGAGTTAAATTTACTTATGCCGTCAAGTTCCCCGTGTTAAGCGAAAAGGCTTACGCTTATGCTAAGGAGTTTTTAGCTGCCAAGGCTCCTGAAGGTATGAAGGAGAACGATAAGAAGGGTTATATTAAAGACCGTAATGCCGCGTCGCTTTTTGTAGCTGAGGCGGATATGTTCGCCAATCCCGATAAGGCCGAGGAGATTGGCAACAAGTATTTAGAGACGATCGAAAAGAAGGGCGATAAGATTGAGCTCGCTAAGGTCTATGAGAAGGTCGCTAAGAAGTTGGTCGCTAAGGGTGATGAGAAGAGCACCAAGACGATTTTAGCTTTTCATGCTAAGATTGTTCCTTTGCGCGAGCAGGTTAAGTGCGAGTGCTTCTGGTGGAACGACGCCCCTCGCACTTTAACGGGCGTTCTTGATTCAGAGCGCTATCAGAAGGCTAAAAAGTCGCTTCTCAGCGTTAAGTATGGCGAAAACCTTAAGTTCCTTATCGAAACTGACGCGGCGATTACAGGGCGTGAAATGACCTTCGATGATGGATCTAAGTTCCGTCCGACAGAGTTCTTCTCTTATGCCGATGAGGTTGGCGTAAGGATTATGCTTAGAATGTTCCTTGATAATATGGACGATATTAAGATGGGGCTTGCGAATCCCCCCGGCTTTGAGTCGTACGTCGCTACCGGTATTGATAATCCATACCACTGCTTGATGATTGACGCGCGTGAGGGCGCAAAGTTATCGGCTACATTTACGACTCAGTATGATAACATCACTGGTCATCGTACTGCCAAGACCAACTTCCGTCAAGAATCAGTCTATCTCGATGACGGGGTCGCGCTTCTTTTAACCATGCCTTGGGAGAGCGTATTCGCATCGATTCCGTCTGAGAAGACTCCCGCCTGGTATGTCGAGTTCATTCACTGGATGCGCGGCGGATACACTCTCGGCGGTTCGCCCTCGGTTCACAACCGCTCTTCGTTCGCTGAATTGAAGTTTACGAACTTTGATAAAGAGGCTGATGCGAAGATCAAGCGCCGTCTTCTTTTCGCAGGTAAGAAGATTTTCGGTGCTTCTTGCAGCCCTCGTGGTAATGGTTATATTGAGAAGTGGCAGGATCCCGAGCTTGGCGATCAGGAGTTTTACCTTAAGAAGGTTAAGCCCTTCGTCAGTTCGATTAATGCGTATACCGCCCGCATAAAGAAGACGATGACTGATGATGAAGTCATCGAAATCTACGCGGCGGTTGGCGAGAAGCTTTTTAATGTTGATTTTATCGTCGAGCAGATGCGTCGTCAGTGGCTCGATGAAAAGTTCACTAAAGAATAATAAAACTTACAATTATGAATTACGCTGCGATATTAACACCTTTTGTTTCAATAGCGGTATTGATATCTTGTAATAAGGCGT
>JAGBTH010000012.1 GCA_017631385.1 Kiritimatiellia bacterium | reverse complement strand
GGCGGTGCTGCTCTCGCTGAGGCTCTTCTTATTAAGGGTAAGCTTGAGCGCCAGGGTAAGGTTTCTGCTATTAAGGAAGACCTTCTTAAAAAGGTTTCTGAGAAGTGGCCCGAGATTGACGCCGTTGGCTTTGTTCACCTCTTCGATGCGCTTGAAATCGAGACTGTTCGTAGGAATGTTCTTGAGCACGGTAAGCGCATTGACGGTCGTGGTCAGTTTGAGCTTCGTCCGCTCTCCGCTCAGGTTGGTCTTCTTCCGCGTCTTCACGGCTCAGCCGTGTTCTCGCGCGGCGAGACTCAGTCGTTCGCGGCAGTTACGCTCGGAACTAAGAAGGACGCTCAGGAGCTCGACTCCGTAACAGGTGGCGATCCGTCCAAGCGTTTCATGCTCCACTATAATTTCCCGCCCTATTGTACTGGCGAAGTCGGTCGTCTCGGCTCGACGGGCCGCCGCGAAATCGGTCATGGCGCTCTCGCTGAGCGTTCAATCGCCGAGGTTCTCCCCGATGATTTTCCTTATTCGATTCGCGTCGTTTCGGAGATCATGGGCTCGAACGGTTCTTCGTCGATGGCCTCGATCTGCAATGGCTGTTTAGCTCTTATGGACGCGGGCGTTCCGCTTAAGCGTACTGTCGCGGGTATTTCGATCGGTCTATTTACGAATGAAGATCAGTCGAAGAAGGTTCTCGTTACCGATATTCTCGGCGCCGAGGATCATTGTGGCGATATGGACTTTAAGGTTGGCGGTACTAAGAAGGGTATCACCGGCTTCCAGGTCGACCTTAAGCTCCGTGGTCTTACGTGGGATCTCGTCGAGGGCGCTGTTAAGGCGGCTCACGACGCTCGCCTTCAGATTATCGACTTTATGGAGACTGTCATTCCTGCTCCTCGCGCTGAGCTTAATAAGTACGCGCCCAGGATTGAGGAGATGCAGATTCCTGTCGATAAGATCGGCGCTCTCATTGGTCCTGGCGGATCTAACATCCGCGGCATCGTCGAATCGACGGGCGCTCAGATCGACATCGATGATGACGGTAAGGTCTCGATTTTCGCGACCTCGCTCGAGTCGATGGAGGCCGCTAAGCGCGCGGTTGGCACGGTAAGCGCGGTCGCTGAGCCTGGTAAGATTTACGAGGGTACGGTTACGGGTATTAAGGATTTCGGCGCGTTCGTCGAGATTCTCCCTGGTATGGATGGTCTTTGCCACATTTCTGAGCTCTCCGACAAGCGCGTTCCTAGCGTGGACGCCGTTTGCAAAGTCGGCGATAAGATGATGGTTAAGTGTCTCGACGTCGATGAGCGTGGCCGCATTAAGCTCAGCCGTAAGGCAGCTATGGCCGAGCTCGACGCTAAGGCCTAATAAATAAAGATTAATCTTACTAAAACTAAACCGCAGTGATTTAGGTCATTGCGGTTTTAGTTTTATTATGATTTATTAGTTTTTTAGTAATATGATATTTAATAAGAAAATATGCTATAATATTAAATATGAGTTATTACTTGATAATTTTAGTAGGCGCGGTACTCGTAAATAATTTCGTGTTAAGCCGCTTTCTCGGTTGTTGTCCATTTTTAGGTGTATCTAAAAAAATGGATACAGCGCTTGGTATGTCGGGCGCGGTCGTATTTGTTATGACTGTAGCTTCGGCTGTTACTTGGTGTCTCGATCATTGGTTATTAAAACCTAATGGCTTAGATTATATTCACACATTAGCCTTTATTCTCGTTATTGCCTCGCTCGTTCAATTTATCGACATCGCGATGAAGCGCTTTTTACCGCCTCTTCACGCGGCGCTTGGTATATTTCTTCCGCTAATTACGACGAACTGCGCGGTACTCGGCGCGGCAGAAATCAATTGTAAGCAAGGCTCAGGCTTTTGCGAGGCTGTATTCTTCTCTTTCGCCGCGGCGCTTGGCTTCGGCTTCGCGCTCGTAATCTTTTCGGGTATTCGCGAAAAACTCGAGCATGCCGATCCCCCGCGCTGCTTCCGCGGTATTGCGCTCGCGCTCATTACAGGCGGTCTTCTCTCGCTCGCATTTATGGGGTTTTCGGGACTAGTTAAGTTACCGTATTAATTTAATCTAGCGTAATAGAGGTTTAGTTATGGTAATTGCGGTTATATGTATTGCAGCCGTTGGCTTAGTCGCGGCGATTTCGCTCGCTTTAGCCGATAAGTATTTAAGTGTTCGCGAAGATCCGCGAATTGGTATGATTACAGCCGCGCTACCTGGCGCGAATTGCGGCGGGTGCGGCTTTCCAGGGTGTGATGGCTATGCGCGTGCGCTAGTCGCGGGTACAGCTCCCGTTGGCGCTTGCGCCGCGATAACGACTGATGGCGCGGCGGAAATCTCGAATATTCTCGGCGTTTCGGCGTCAGTTACCGAAAAGCGCGTCGCGCTAGTTAAGTGTTGCGGAACGCGCTCTGAGGCGATCCGTGTTGGCGATTATAATGGTATTTGCGATTGTAATGTCGCTGCCGCGACTGCAGGTGGTGATAAGGGCTGTTCTTACGGCTGTTTAGGCTATGGTGCATGTGCGAATGTATGCCCTAAGTCAGCGATTACGATTGTTGATGGCTTAGCGAAGGTCGATAAACGCCTTTGCATTGGTTGTGGTAAGTGCGTTTCGGTATGCCCTAAAAAGGTGATAGCTCTTGTTCCCGCGTCAGCTACGATGCATGTACTTTGCAATAATCCCGAGAAGGGACCTTCGGTTCGTAAGGTTTGCGGCGTTGGTTGTATAGGCTGCCGCCTTTGTGAGAAGAATTCAGGTGGTAAAGAGGCTAACCACTTTACCTTTAATGGATTTTTAGCTTCC
The DNA here is from genome assembly GCA_017631385.1 of Kiritimatiellia bacterium. Classification (GTDB taxonomy): domain Bacteria; phylum Verrucomicrobiota; class Kiritimatiellia; order RFP12; family UBA1067; genus UBA1067. Next base: position 753 of record JAGBTH010000012.1, on the reverse strand, counting down.
GTTAATTATTCTAATCCTCCGAGCGATTCTCAGATCGCCGCGAAATGCCCCGCAAAATGCATAGCCGAAGACGCGCATTTTGAGAGCGGTGTTTAGTTCGTTGGTTACGCGCTTAAGATGCGCATCTAAGCGACTTAAGAAGCGCATCAAAATCCGCGGCGTTGCGCATCTAACAAACCCTAGGAATGTTTCAAGGAATTTTGCCAATAAAGATAAGAATGTGATATAATATTATTGTTTTCTGATGAAGATACGAGCGTTAAAAGCGCGAAGTAGATTCATTATGAAGATGCTATAGTTTGGGAACTGATTGCTTTAAGCGCGGTAAAACCGCCAAAAGTTTTCCACCCCCAATCGCTTAAATCAATTTGCAACGCTGCAAAGCGATCGTTCTGAGAAATGTAGGAAGTTTCAAAGATAGACGACACCTTGCAGGGGAAAACGCTACAGCGTTTAGCCTCTCTTTGTGTCTCTATCAAGGCAATTCCTACAGCCTCTCAGAAGACACGAAGAGAGGCTTTGATTTTGCCCTTGATTCGTGTTTGACTGCGATGCGCAACACTGAACAAGGGTAAGCCCGACTTTTGAGATGTGAACATAACAAGGGCAAGGAGAATAAAGTATGAAAAATATATTGCTCCTAGCATGTGTTATTGCACTAACACTGATAGGTTGTGTGGGATGCAGTAAAAGTCCTAATGGATGGTATCCTATCGATGGTGGGTATATTAATTTAAGACATGTTAAAAAAAT
>JAGBTH010000107.1 GCA_017631385.1 Kiritimatiellia bacterium | reverse complement strand
TTTAATCTTCTCTACTTCTTCAGTTCCATTCATCCACTCGATACCTGCGTAAATATCTTCAGTATTCTCACGGAAAATGACCATGTCTGTAAGCTCAGGGCGCTTAACAGGAGAAGGCACACCCTGGAAGTACCTGACAGGTCTTAAACAAACGTAAAGATCGAGCTCCTGACGCATCGCAACATTAATAGAGCGAATACCACCGCCGACTGGAGTTGTAAGAGGACCTTTAATTGAAACCAGACAATCGCGGCAAGTATCTAGCGTCTCCTTAGGTAGCCACTCACCCGTCTGATTAAACGCCTTCTCGCCAGCGAGGACCTCTTTCCACTCTATCTTACGCTTACCGCCATAAGCTTTCTCTACAGCAGCGTTCCAAACTACCATCGCCGCCTTAGTAATATCAGGACCTGTACCATCGCCTTCAACAAACGGGATAATCGGATTTTCGGGAACATTAAGCTTCCCGTTTACCATTGTAATCTTTTCGCTCATATCTAATTTATCCTTATCTAAATAATATTACTTTTCTTTTATAGTGCCTTTAAGTACTGCGATGAATGCAGACTGAGGAACATTAACGTGGCCGAACTCTTTCATTCGGGCCTTACCGCGTTTCTGTTTCTCTAAGACCTTCATCTTACGCGTTACATCGCCACCATAAAGCTTCGCTAGAACATCCTTACGAAATGGGCGAATATCCTCACGCGCTATAATCTCGCGCCCGATCGCCGCCTGAACAGGAATCTTAAACTGATGAGGAGGTATCGAGTCAGCGAGCGCCTTGCACATCTGGATGCCGCGCGTTCTCGCCTTATCGCGATGAACCATCGTCGCGAACGCGTCAACCGTCTCACCATTAAGAAGAATATCCATCTTAACGATATCCGAAACCTGATAACCGGCAGGTTCATAGTCCATCGACGCATAACCATGAGAAACCGACTTTAAAGTATCATGGAAGTCAATAAGAATCTCGTTTAACGGGAGCATGCAGTGCAACATAACGCGCTTAGCATCGATCGTCTCGGTACCTTCGACAAGTCCGCGGCGATCCATGACAATACGCATAACATCACCTATCGAACCAGAAGGCGTAATAATGCGCGCCTTAAGCGTAGGCTCTGCAATTGACTCTAATGCAGACGGATCGGGCATCTGAAGAGGATTATCTAAATCGCGCTCTTCACCGTTTTTCATCTTGAGCTTATAAACTACGCCAGGCGAAGTCGAAATAATATCGAGATTGAACTCACGTCTTAAACGCTCCTGAACAATCTCCATGTGTAGAAGCCCTAAAAATCCGCAGCGGAAACCGAATCCGAGCGCGAGGGAACTTTCGTGATGGAATGTGAACGCGGAATCGTTGAGGTGAAGTTTCTCCAAGTCCTGAGCTACCTTCTGAAATTCATCCGTCGACATCGGATAAATACCGCAGAAAACAGTTGGATGAATATCGTGAAAACCTTCGAGAGGTTCGTTGGAACCTAATTTCGTCGTAGTTACGGTATCACCAATCTTAATTTCGCTCGGATCCTTAACTGTACCTACGATATAGCCTACCTGACCCGCTTCGAGACGATCGACCGGCTTTTTATTAGGCGAGAAGATTCCCACTTCGTGTACGGTCGTCTGGACGCGACTTCCAATAAAAGTTACGCCCTGCCCCGACTTAAGCGAACCGTCAACTACTCGAACATACGTAATTACACCGCGAAATTCATCAAAGACAGAGTCGAATACGAGCGCTCTTAACGGAGCATCAATACCTTTCGTCTCAGGTGGCGGAATACGATTTACTATCGCCTCTAAAACATCGGCACATCCAACGCCCGTCTTAGCCGAAACTAAAAGCGGTTCATCCATTGGAATAGCCAACAAATCTTCAATTTCGCGACTAACTTCTTTAACATCAGCTCCAGGAAGATCGACTTTATTCAAGACTGGTACAATCTCTAACTTCGCATCTTGGGCGAAATATGTATTAGCGACAGTCTGAGCTTCTACGCCTTGGGCAGCATCAACTACTAAGAGCGCGCCTTCACACGCACCCATAGAGCGAGACACTTCGTAAGCAAAGTCTACGTGACCAGGAGTATCAAGAAGATTAAACAGATAAGTCTTACCGTCCTTAGCCTCATATTGCATCGTGACTGGGTGAGACTTAATAGTAATACCGCGCTCACGCTCAAGATCCATCGCATCGAGAGTCTGCTCCTTAAGCTCACGCTGGCTCACCGCGTGCGTAAGCTCAAGAATGCGATCCGAAAGCGTCGTCTTACCGTGGTCGACGTGCGCAATAATACAAAAATTACGTATATTATTGAGTTTCACTTTTACTTAGTAGCTTTAATGCGATCCCAAGCGTCATCATAAAGCTTTTTCGCGACAGGATCATTTTCAATAGTATCTAAAGGCTGACCCTTAGAAATCTTTTCGGGGGCGAGAACAATCTGTTTACGATAATCATCATCAAGAGCTTCTATGGCCGGCTTAACGGGCATCGGACCCATAATGTATTCCATATTCGTCTTAGCAACTTCAGTCTGATAAACAAAATCAATAAACTTGTAAGCGAGGTCGGGACTTTCGGACTTGGACGATATTACCATCTCGTCACAAGCAATCGTGAATCCTTCATCAGGAAGCACAAAGCCGATATCATTGCGCTCTTCACCCTCTTCTTCGCCAAGGATAACTTGAGTAGCGTCGGTTGAATAACCTAAACCTACCCATGTTGCCTTAGAAGCTACTTCGTTCTTATAGCTCTCAGAATCGAATTTACGAGCGTTAGCCTTCCACTTCAAAACCTGAGCGACCGCGGCATCGATTTCAGCTGGATTCTTAGAGTTAATCGAATAGCCTAGCGACATAAGACCCGCGCCAATTATTTCGCTCATATCGTCCAAAAGCGTCGTTTTACCCTTAAACTCAACAGCTTCGAGAGCCTTCCAAGAGGCAATATTAACACCAGCGGGGACCTTATCCTTAATGTACATAAAGCCCGTATATGTTACAGCGTAAGGAACATTATACTTAAACGAGGCATCAAGAATTTGTGTTTTAAAGCTGGGATCGAAGTTCTTCTTTACATTAGGAATCTTAGAGTGATCGAGCTCTAGAATAAGACCTTCGTTAGCCATTGTAGAAACGAGGTAAGAGCTAGGCATAATAATATCATACCCCGATCCACCAGCCTTAAGCTTAGCATACATCGTCTCATTCGAATCAAAAGTATCGATAACAACCTTACAATTATTATCTTTTTCAAACTGAGTGATCACATCTGGCGCGATATAATCGCTCCATGTATAGATATGCAAAACACGCGAGTTATTACCACAGCCCGCGAGATACGCGAGCGAACCTACCGCCATAGCCTGACGGATGATACGAGGTATCGTCATTTTATTTATTTCCTTTTATTTTTGTGTGACCACCGCGCGAAATGAGTTTCGAAAGCCCCATCAACACGCATGTGAAAAGCAACATAAGAGTCGAAAGCGCGAAAACAGCCGGCAAATTACGCGAATGCTTAGTCATCGAGCTTACATAAGTCGGGAATGTATTAGTACCCGCACCATTTACAAATGTAGTAATTACAACATCATCAATCGAAAGCGTAAACGCCAATAATCCACCTGCGATAATTCCAGGCATAAGAATCGGCAACTGAACATGAAAGAATGTATACCATACTCCAGCGCCTAAATCGTACGACGCTTCAATGATTCGATCATCAAAATCCTGTAAGCGCGCCAAAATCGTCATAACTACGTAGGAAACGCAAAATGTAACATGCGCTATCAAAATCGTCCAAAAACCGCAATCTACACAGCACGCGACAAAAAGCATTAAAAGCGAGATACCAATTAGAATATCGGGCATAATAAGAGGCGTATATACGAGAGCGTGGTGGATAGATTGCAATCTACCCTTCCATTTATGGAGCGCGAGCGCAGCAGTTGTCCCGAGAACACACGAAATAACAGTCGCGAGCCCCGCTATCGTAAGCGAAAGCCAAAAGCTCTCCAAAAGCGCTTCAATACGCCTGTCGCCAGCAAAAATCATCGAATACCACTTACCGGTAAATCCGATAAAATCGCCATTAGCATCAAAAAAGCTCATTGAAATGCCATTGGGGATAAAGCCGTAAACCACGACTAAAATAATCGGCACATAAAGAAACGCGAGAACAAGCGCGAGAATAACTGCCGAAAAATACGAACGCTTCATTCAGCACCTCCAGTCATAAGTTGTGCTGTACGAACATCTAAGCGCTTTCTGTCACGAAGTTCTTGACGCTTCTTCCACCACATAGCGCATCCAAGCGGAAGAAGAACCGAAATCGCCATCAAAGTAGCTAAGGCTGATGCATGAGGGATATTACGGTTTTGCATAGCGCGCATAAAAATCTTATTACCTATCAAGATACACTCAGTACCACCGAGCATCTGAGGGATAACATACGATCCAATAGTAGGAATAAAGACCATTAAAACAGCTGAGATTATACCCTGACGAATACCAGGAATAAAAATCTTTCTGAAAGCATAAAAGTTCTTAGCTCCTAAATCTCGAGCTGCTTCAAGAAGCGAAAAGTCAAACTTCTCAGCAGCCGTATACATCGGCATGATCGCGAATGGAAGGAATGTATAAACCGAAACGAGAATTACAGCCGCCTCAGAATCAAGAACTGTCGAAAGCATCGGATCTACACGGTCTTGAGACGCGAAACCAATAAATACAAAAAACTTTTGCAAAAAGCTGGGCAGCCAGTCAAAAACCCACTCAGAAACTCTAAGCCATGTTAAATAACACGCCTGGAGCCAACCGTCAGGGTGCAAAAGCGTCTTCCAAGCGAAGACTCGTACTACGAAACTCGTCCAAAATGGCATCATTATCGCTCCAGCGACTAACGCCCTCCAGCGCTTGGGTAATCGCGCTATCGCGTACGCGCAAGGCAGCGAGAGTAAAATGCACCAAAACGTAACCTCAAAGGAAATACGGATCGTCTTCCATACAATAGCCGGATAATCGGGATCTACCAAATCGCGCCATGTCGAAAGGCTCCATTCACCGACACCACCATTGGGAGTATGAGCATGAAATGTAAAGGCTAATACAATCAATGCGGGAACCGCAAAGAACAATAAAAGCCAAACTAACGACGGCAGAGTAGTAAGCCACTCAGCCTTTTTAGATTTCACCGAAGAGCTCATTTCACTTCAACCATGTATCCGTCATCAGGATGCCACCAGACGAAAACATCATCATTCCACGTAATCGTCTCTTGGTCAAGAAGAAACCTAGAGTGAGGCTTAAGCGCCGCGATTCTTAAATCACCCGCTTTAATCCAATACTTGGTATAAACGCCTTGATAAACGATATCTTGGACTTTAGCTGGAAATACATTAATACCAGCGCCCTTTTCAGGCGGCGGAGGCTCAAGAGTAACACGAATCTTCTCTGGTCTTACCGATAAATCAACGCGCTGTTCTACGGCGAGATTCTTATCGTTATACGCTTTAATTACAGGAAAACCATCCGTCTGAATCGTACAATAATCACCGTCGACAGACGATATCTCACCAGAGAAAAAGTTAGTGTCTCCAATGAACGACGCGACAAAACGCGAAGCCGGAGCTTCGTAAATCTTAGCCGGTCCATCAAGCTGCTCAATCTTGCCGCGGTTGATTACAGCTATACGATCCGAAAGACTCATCGCCTCACCCTGGTCGTGAGTTACATACATAAATGTAATACCAACCTGATCATGAATCGTATCAAGCTCAATAAGCATATGCTGACGAAGCTTTAAGTCAAGCGCAGCCAAAGGCTCGTCTAAAAGTAGAACTTGAGGCCTGTCGACAAGAGCGCGGGCAATGGCTACACGCTGCTTCTGACCGCCTGAGAGCTGATTCGGATACTTCCAAGCGTGCTCCGACATCTGAATCATCTCTAAAATCTCATCGACCTTCTCTTCAATCTCCTCTTTAGAACGCTTAGCGAGCTTGAGCGAAAAAGCAATATTATCCCAAATCGTCATCGTTGGGAAAAGCGCGTAGTTCTGAAAAACCGTGTGAACGCGGCGCTGATTAGGAGGAAGATCGGTAATATCCTTGCCTTCAAGATAAATGCGCCCAGAATCAGGTTTTTCAAACCCGCCGAGCATACGCAAAAGCGTAGTCTTACCACATCCGCTCGGACCGAGCAGAGAGAAGAATTCACCCTTTTTAATCGTAAGGGATACGTCATCTACCGCAGTCATCGCACCGAATCGCTTCGTTACGTGATCGAAGACAAGAAAATCATCGTTCAATTCTTGGCACCTCCTTTAATTGTGTAATGTGAATAATACCTAATTTTTTAACTGTATGCAAGAGAGAATTTCAACTTTTTTCACACACATTTTTTTAATACCGCCAATCTAATAAAAAACAGTGAGAATTTTTAAACTATTCGATTAAAAAACACTCTTGAACACACCATAAAAATAGCCAAATTAACTCAAGATTTCGCTTTTTAGTATAATAATTTTAATTCGGTCTTACTCGGCGAGTAGCTACAGCAGTAAATGGATCTTCGGGCCAATAATGTTTAGGGTAACGCCCTCTCATATCCTTTCTAACTAACGGATAGCCTTCTTTCCAAAAGAAGGCTAAGTCTTTAGTAATCTGTATCGGGCGTTGCGCAGGCGATAAAAGCGTCATCACTACACTTACTTTACCATTCATCACCTTAGGCGTTTCAAATAGCCCAAAACACTCTTGAAGCCTTACTTCAACCGTCGGCTCGTCACCTTCGTAATGAACAAGCATGTGGCTACCGCTCGGAACTTCGATCCGCTCTGGCGCTAGACGATCGAGCTCGCGCCTATCGTGCCCAAAAGACATAAGAATAAAGTCAATTACTGAGAATAAATCAATACTCTCTAAATCCTTCCACTTCGTAACTCCTCCTACAAATCCCTCAAGAATCTTCAGCATGGTCTCATCCGTAAGCTCAGGCCAAGTCGAATCGCTCTCTCGAATATGCCTATAGACAAAATTGACGCGCTCTTTAAGCTGCAAACTCGCTTTGGTCCAACAAGGCATATTCTCTACGCCTTTACTCTTAATTCCATTAATTACAGCTTTTACAACCTCGTCACCACCCCCTGATTTAAGAGGCTTTTCATTAAGTACAATCGCGCCTAAAGTTCTTTGAATTACCGATTTTACCGAATCTGTACGCTTATCCCATTTACAAAGTTCTTTTTCACTTATTTTAGAAGCGAATAATTCTTCAACTTCCTCGCGCTCTATTGGTGAAGCTAAAAAGACTTTAGCGTTACCTAATCTATCGTCAAGTTCACAGCATACGATAAATTCCGACTTAGCTAACGCATCCGAACTCTCCAGCATCGCTCCACGCCCAGAAACCATCACGAAGCTACCATTGCCACGGCTTTTAGCAACTCTATCAGGATATGCTAAAGCGAGTGACGCGCCTTCGCTCATTACATAGTTAGCAGCTGAATTATTTTGAAGATATCGCTCAAACCGCCCGGAAAGCTGCATTACTCGTCTAGCTATCGGCTTATTTGAACACTCTTTTATCTCATCTAAAATCTTCCTAATATCGCTCTCACGCGTTTTAACGCCCTCTTCGATAATAGCTGCTAAAAGAGCGACATCTCTAGAGTTAGAACCCAAGAGCATATTAGCTAAACGCGGGTGCATAGGCATATAAGCCATCTTCTCACCCTTTTTAGTTAATCTACCACTATCATCTAAAGCGCCTAAAAGCTTTAAGAGCGATGTAGCTTGATCCCACGCGCTCGCGGCCGGCGGCGTTAACCACGGTAGATCCTCACGCGAAAGCGCTCCCCACGAAACACTCGTCAAAACGAGAGAACATAAATCCGCATCTAAAATCTCAGGCGTCATCTTAGCTGGTCGAGCCAATTCAGCGCCTTCATCCCAAAGCCGATAACATACGCCCGCTTGAACTCGCCCCGCTCGACCGCGGCGCTGTTCAGCGCGATCTCGAGATAACGGCAGAGTAACCAATTCGCTCATTCCTGTTGCCGGCGAGAATCTAGGCACTCTCATTAGCCCCGAATCAATTACACACGTAATACCAGGTATCGTAAGCGAGGTTTCGGCGATAGATGTAGCTAGAATAACTTTTCTACGCTCTGAAGGCTTAAATACTCTATCTTGCTCTTCTTTAGGTAAACTACCATAAAGAGGTAAAATATCAATAACTCCTATACTTTCTAAAGCTTCATAAGCGCGGCGAATCTCTCCTTCTCCAGGAAGAAAATAAAGTATATCTCCACTAGTTTCCTTTATCGCCTTGGATACCGCTCCTGCGACCGACATATCGCCTAGATAACGCGTTTCTACAGGGAACATCCTCCCTTCTGCGCGAACAATCTCGGCATCACCCAAATTAAACGATACTTCATCGGCATCTAAAGTAGCCGACATTACCATAAGTCGTAAATCCGGCCTAAGAGCGCGGCGAACTTCTAAGGTGAGGGCAAAACTTAAATCGCAAGCGAGAGAGCGCTCATGAAATTCATCAAAAATAATAAGCCCGACATCTGACAGTTCAGGATCAGCTATAAGGCGCTGGGTTAACAGACCTTCAGTTAAAATTTCAAGGCGTGTAGATGACGAGATTTTTCGCTCTAAACGCACCTGATAGCCAACTAAATCACCTACACTCGTACCAAGCTTAGAGGCTATAAAAAAAGCCGAAGAGCGCGCGGCTATACGCCGCGGCTCTAGCATTATTATCTTTTTACCCTTAAGCCAGGTTTCGTCTAGGAGCGCTCCTGGCACGCATGTTGTCTTTCCACTGCCCGGAGGAGCTGTTAGAACGAGCGAATTATTCTTAGCGAGAACCCGCTTTATCTCACCTAACTTCTCTTCTACAGGAAAATTCAACTTGCAACACCTAAATCACTTTTTCTGCGCTAAACCATCAAGAATCTTAATTCCAGGCGCTGGAATACGCCCTAGATGATCAGGACCAATATTAAGCATATAGTTAGACCCAATCTCCTTAGACTTATTCTTAAACCCTAAAATAGTCTCTAATGTCTTATAATCAGTATCAGTCGGATGATAGCCCCATGAATTATTCATTGTTCCTACCATCTCATATAGCTCGTCCTTTTTGGTGTTTTCAGCGAGCGCATTGTCAGTAGGCGTATGATAATCGCCCATCTTATTACCGATACGACCATTGATAAGACATCCCGGCTGATACTTCCTAACGAGATCGCGGAACATCTTGGACTGTTCCTTTGTTGAGGTCATTGGAACATCGAACCAGATAAGGCACAAGTCTCCGTACTGCGTAAGAATCTCCTTGACCTGGGGAATCGACTTCGCCTCAAGATATTGCTCGAAGTTATAATCCTCTTTCTTTATGTGGCCGAAATCCCAATTGTTACCCCAAACGCGCGGCTCAGACTTCATGTGATGCTTACGGAAAAGTCCTCCGCCGTTAGGCTCACTCCAGTCGATATCCTGAGAATAATATAGACCGAACTTAAGCCCTGCGTCACGGCACGCTTCAGCGAGTTCCTCAACTATGTCGCGCTTAAAGGGAGTCGCGTCAACGACGTTGAACTTAGAAACTTTAGAGCGATACATCGCAAATCCATCGTGATGTTTCGATGTCATTACGAAATACTTCATACCAGCATCGCGCGCGCGCTTCATCCAATCCTTAGGATTAAAGAAAATCGGATTAAACGCGGCGGTCAACTTCGCATAATCAGCATTAGGGATTTTACGCGCCCACTGTATCCATTCAGAATACGAACCGCAGCGCTTACCGTCCCACTCGCCAGCTAAAAGCGAATAAAGCCCCCAATGAGCCATCATGCCAAATTGAGCTTCTTTAAACCACTTTTTAGACGCTTCGAGCGCGGCAGGGTTAGACGTATTATTAACATCTAAATTATTATTAATACACCCTGCCGCAGCCATCGCAGCCGCACCACCAATAAAACTTCTGCGCGTCATATTATAAGCTTACTTCGCAACTTCGTTAGCGATTTTCTGCATAAGCTTAACAGTATCAGGAGAATCCTTAAGATACTGAGGAACGTACTTACACTTAGTTACATCAGCATTGAAAAGCTTAGCGGTCCAAACGAGCGCCTGGAGATATTCACCCTTTCTATTTAAGTGGAAGGCGTCTCCATCGAGCCAATTCTTACCATCTTTAAGCGTCTTGAACTTATTAACGCCAACTACATCATAAGCGTTAGAATCTTTACCTTCATCATTAACATACTTAACAGGAAGTTCCTTACGGAAACGCTGAACAGCCTCACCCATCTTAATGGTATCAAGATTGTGATTCTTTGCGAACTTACCGTATGCAGATTCAAGCTTTTCGAACATCTGATTCTGATCAATGCCCCACTTGCCGAGACGACCGTCCCAAGGCGTATAAGACCACGTCTGCTGTACATAAACCTTAGCCTGGGGAGCGCACTTCTTGATCATCTCAAGAAGCTTTGTGCCGTAAGGCTCGTAGGACTTCTCCTGCCAGCTCTGGTGGCTGCCCTGCTGAACGGTGACGATATCCCACTTGTCGGCCTTGAGCATCCTTTCGATATTGCTGGACGGACGCTTTTTGTTGTTGAGAACGAGCTGATCCTTGAAAGG
>JAGBTH010000001.1 GCA_017631385.1 Kiritimatiellia bacterium | reverse complement strand
GTAAGTATACTTGCTGCGACGCGACGAACTCCTACAGCATGACATGTGCGGCGGAGATTGCTGCCGCAAGCCGAGCGGACGCTTTTCAGATGTGGCGATTTGCGCTGGACTGCGACCCGAAGACGTACTTGTGTACGTCGAGTGGTTGCAAGGACGCGCAAATCGCCCATATCAAAAGCTGAGCACGGTTGCAGCAACATCCGCCGCGTTATGTAAAGTCACGGAATGTTTTGTCGGTGAAAATAAAACTGGGGATATTCCAAAATTACTATTGTTATCGTTTTTTGAACTTAAATTTGGTATAATTAACGCATTAGTTGATTAATAAAGCGTAATTAATAAAGAAAATAAAAGACAAATGCTTGGTGAAAGACAGAGTGATGAATTAAATCGTCGCAATACTGCGTTTGATAATAAATTGCGACCTACTAATTTTGATGGATTTGTTGGCCAAGAGAAGATTCGTGATAGACTTCTATTAGCAGTTGAAGCAGCTAAGGCGCGCGGCGAATCGCTCGATCATGTTCTTTTTTCGGGACCTCCTGGATTAGGTAAGACTACGCTTTCGTATATTTTAGGCGAGGCGATGGGCGTTAATGTTAAGACGACTTCTGGCCCCGTTATTACGAAGCCTGGCGATTTAGCGGGGCTTTTGACGACGCTTGAGCCTGGGGATATTGTGTTTGTTGATGAAATCCATCGTATGGCTAAGACGGTCGAAGAGTATCTTTATAGCGCGATGGAGGATTATGCCATCGACATTATGATTGACCAGGGTCCTAACGCGCGCTCGGTTAGGTTGGAGCTGCCGCGCTTTACGTTAGTTGGCGCTACAACGCGTATTGGTCTTATCGCAGCTCCCTTAAGGGCGCGTTTCGGGTTAGTTAATAGACTTGATTATTATGATCCTAAGAAACTCGCTGAAATCGTTTCAAGAAGCGCGGCGAAGTTAGGTGTCGATATTGATAATGATGGGGCGTTAGAAATAGCGCGGCGTTCGCGCGGCACTCCGCGTATAGCTAATAATCTTTTGCGCAGAGTGCGCGATTATGCTCAGATTCGTGCGGGGAATTTTATTACGGGCGATGTAGCGCGCGAGTCGTTGGGGTTACTTGAAATTGACCCTAATGGTCTTGATGATATGGATAGACGAATTCTTGAGACGATATGCGTAAAGTTTTCGGGAGGACCGGTAGGATTATCAACAATAGCTGTTTCAGTAGGCGAAGAGCCAGATACTATTGAAGAAGCGTATGAGCCGTTTCTTATAATGGAGGGATATTTGGAGCGGACTCCTAAGGGGCGCGTCGCTACTTCGCTCGCTTTTGAGCGCTTAGGTTTATCGCGCAGTTAATGATAAATTTCCGTAATGGACAATATGATGGTTTTATGTTATTATAAACGAAATATTTGGAATAAATATAATCCTACTAGTATAAATAATGAATAATAAAATATTAATGCGCTTTTTAGTTTTATTGGCTTTTAGTTCATTTATTGGACTAACAGTTTTTGCCGCGAATAAAATCAATAATCCTGTTTTTCCGAAGGATTTTCCTGATCCGACGACATGGCAAGCGCCAGATGGAACATGGCGAGCTATATCGACTTCGCATAAGATTCTTAAGAGTAAAGATTTCTTTACCTGGGAGAATACTGGCGAAAGAGCAATTTCGCATGAAGAATTAGCTCCTTTTAGAAAGCGATTTGATAATGTTTGGGCGCCTGATGTTTTTAAGAATGGTGACGAATATTTAATGTATATTTCGCTCATTCAGACGGCTCCAGATTCTGCTATCGCGGTTTTTTCATCTAAAAGTGCTGATGGTCCGTTTACAGGCGGTAAAATCATTACTGATTCTAAGGTTACTAAGATAAATGATACTATAGACCCTGAAGTTGTGAGAGATGAGAAGGGTCAGCTTTGGCTTTTCTTTGGATCGACAGGTAAAATTCATCGTGTAAAGCTTTCGGCGGATGGTAAGAGTATTGCTAAAGATGCGAAGTATGAGCACGTAGCGGGGTTAGCTAATTCGCCCGGGAGAAAGAAGGTTTTTGAGGGAGCTTATCTTTATAAGCGTGATGGGTGGTGGTATTTATTCGCTAGCCGCGGTAATTATTGGGATCATTCTTATGGTGTTATAGTTGGTCGATCGAAAAAGCTTGATGGTGATTTTGTGGATCGTAAGGGTGTTTCTATGACTAAAGGCGGCGGTACTCCCGTAATTACATCTAAGGCCAAAGATCGTTTCTTCGGCCCTGGGCATAATGGCGAAATAGTTACTATTAATGGTCGTGATTATATGCCGCTTCATTGCCATATTAAGGGTAAACATTCTGGTAGAAGACCTCTTTTTATTGCAGAGATTACATGGGACGATGAAGGTTGGCCGACAGGTTCGCTTTTAGGTGGTAAGTCAGGGGCGGAAAAGGTTTCTAAGAAAAAGAAATAATTTTAAAGGTTACATTTAATAACATAAAGAAAGTAGTATAATGAAAAAATTAAAACTTCTCGCTTCGTTTGTTGCTGTTGCAGTAGCTAGTTCGCTTACATACGCGGATGATTCAGTCGAAATTAGCAAGTTCGCTCTTAAAGATGGTACTAAAGTAGCCGCTGTAGCATATGTTCCTACTAATGCTAATGGTAAGGTAGCTGCCGAGCTTACGCTTTCGCCTTATAGAAGAACTCGTATCGCTAAGCACATGAATAAAAAGCGCTACGATCAAATCGGTTTTGCCAATGTTGGTGTAGACTGGCGCGGCACTGGTGGTAGTGAAGGTAAGTTCAATCCTTACGGTCCTGATTTTCCAATTGATGCGGGGGATGTTGTTGATAATATTGTTGCAAAACAGCCTTGGTGTAACGGTAAGGTCTTTATGGTCGGAGGATCGTACCCTGGCGCTACACAGCTCGCTGCAATGCGTGCTGGAGCTAAAAAGCTCGTAGCTTGCGCTCCTAGTGTAATGACGCTCGATCCATATTCGCTTTATTTTTCGAATGGTGTTAGAG
>JAGBTH010000106.1 GCA_017631385.1 Kiritimatiellia bacterium | reverse complement strand
CACTCATTCTAATCTCACGACCAATTTTCTCTACATCAACACCTGCTAAATTTTCAACTAGAACTATTTTATGAGGAACTCCTACTACTACATAATCATCTGAAAAATCCTTGGGCTTAGGCATAACGATCTTTACATAATGGTCGTTAAGAACCTCAGCCTCTATTAGCCCTGCCGCGGTCTCAAAACACATCGTATTTTTATTTACCGCACCTATCTCTTTAGCAAACGCAGCGATGCAACGCGCTCCATTACCGCAAAGATCAGCCTCAGTACTAGGAGTTAAGGATTACGGTATTGATTTTCCTGTAAATGTGGTGACGTCTCACGGATATACACTTATTGTAGATGGTGTGTATGACGGCACGGATTTTTCGTCTGTAACTCTTACGGGTCCAGTTAAAAAAGTTTTTGAAGGCGAAATTTCGTGGGATAGCCTAGATGCTGTAGTAGAATAAAGTAGGGTAGTTCCTTTATTATAAAATTTGCTTAAAAAAAGAGGCGCGTTTTGTTGAAAATCGCGCCTCTCTTATGTGAGTTAAAGGGACGAAAATTTAAATTACGAATGTACAGCGACTGCCCTTAAGGTCGTTAAGTCTTGCGTCCCATGCTGCGGGGCGAGATGCCGCGGGATCAAGCCCATGAAGGTGGAAGTCCTTAAGATGCAATTCGGCTACAGCTGTTTTTAGTTTTTCGGTTTTGTTGACCATAAATGTAACATAGCCAATGTCGCCCCAGAATCCATTTGATGGTAAGGTGAGCCAGGGTACTGCATTTGGTGAAATCCATGTTGTGATATTCGTTTTCCACACATGATTGTGACCATGGATAAAGCCTTTGCAATTAGGGAATTTTCTAATTCTATGGCGCAAAGGCTTTTCATTATTGCTAACATATAATTCGTTTAATGCATGGTGAGCGCCTAAGAAGAATGGTCTTGGCCATTTAGGTAGCTCTTCAGCGACCCATTCCTGAGCCGCGAGTGAGAGTTTACCACCACCAGGATTATATGCGTTGGGCTCATCTTTTTCGTCAAGAGAGTCAAGCATAATGAAGTCATAGTCTGGTAAAGAAGTTACAGTATGAATATTACCTGGAATTATGGTTCTTTTAGCATGATCTGGCCAAACTTCTAAGAACGCCTTTCGATGATCGTGGTTACCCATGCCTATTGTGATTTTAATACCAACATCGCTTAAAAGTTTAAGCTCCTGGTAAGATCGGCGATAATCTTCAATTCTGCCAGCAGCGTGCGCTAGATCGCCAAAAATAAAGACATTGCGCGGCAAAGGATCCATTTTTAGAATTTCAGCTACTGTAATCGCTAGATAGTTGCGCGCCATGTTGCTTATCTTTTTGCCATTTAATTCATCAAGACCATTAACATGAACATCGGAGAGAAAAACTGCTAATGATTCATCAAAGTCAGCCTTAGTGGCGGCGAAAAGCTTAGTAGGCATAAGCGCCGCAGCTCCAAGTGATGTTAAAAAAGTTCGTCTTGAAAACAATGAAAGAGACGGCGATTTTTTTGTTTTTTCTATCATGACGGGATAGTTACAGAATTATTTAAGTACTATTATTTGAACAAAAGTATTTTACACAATTTTACTTTACTATTTCAACTACTTTGGGATATTTTTTAGGCATCTTTAACTTAAAGAAATTGAGTTGTTAAGGTCAAGCGCCCTCAGTTATTGAGTATAATGTCTAAATTTGATATAATACTTTAAAATTTTCTTAAGGAGACTATATGAAACTTGTTATTGCTTCTGATCATGGCGGTGTTGAGCTCAAGACCGCGTTAGTTAATGCTTTAGCTTCGGTTGCTGAAGTTGAAGATAAGGGACCTTTTGATAAGGCTAGTTGCGACTATTCGGATTATGCCGTTAAAGTCGCGATGGATGTCTCCTCGGGCGCTGCTGATTTTGGTATTCTTATCTGTCGTAGCGGTATCGGCATGTCAATGTGCGCTAACCGCTTCCAGAATGTCCGCGCGGCACTTTGCTCCACGACTGAGGCTGCGACTCTTACGCGTCAGCATAATGGCGCTAATGTTCTCTGCCTTGGTGCTGATACCGTTTCGAGCGAATATGCTATTGAAATCGCTAAGACATTCCTTGCTACTCCCGTAGATGAGGATGAGCGTCACGCTCGTCGTCGTTGGAAGCTTGAACGCGCTCAGCGTTTCTCAGATGCTTCGGGTCTTATGCGCGATGATCCTGAGGTTTTCGCCGCAATTCAGGCTCAGACCGTTCAGGAAGATACCGAAATTAATCTTATCGCTTCTGAGAATACCTCTTCACGCGCTTGCCGCGAAGCTACGGGTTCTGTACTTATGAATAAGTATGCCGAGGGTTACCCGGGTAAGCGTTGGTATTCGGGCTGTCTTCCTGTAGACGCGGCTGAGGAGCTCGCCCGTAAGCGTGCGTGTGAACTTTTTGGCGCTGATCACGCGAATGTTCAGCCTCATTGCGGTTCCGCGGCGAATATGGCTGTATATTTCGCTACGATTAAGCCCGGGGATACGATTCTTTCGATGTCGCTCGATCAGGGCGGTCACCTCTCTCACGGCTCGCCCGTAAACTTCTCGGGTAAGATCTATAATATTGTTCCTTATACTGTAAATCCTGAGACCGAGACGCTCGATTATGATCAGATCGAGAAGCTCGCGATGGAAGTTAAGCCTAAAATCCTTCTTACAGGTGCTTCGGCTTATCCTCGCACGATTGACTTTAAGCGCATTCGTGAGATTTGCGATAAGGCGGGTTGCATTATGCTCGTCGATATGGCTCATATCGCTGGTCTCGTAGCGGGTGGCGCGCATCCTTCGCCTGTTCCGTACGCTGATTTTGTTACCACGACGACTCATAAGACGCTCGGTGGTCCTCGCGGTGGTATGGTGCTCTGCAAAGAGCAGTGGGCTAAGGCGCTCGATTCTGCCGTATTCCCCGGTATGCAGGGTGGACCTCTTGAGAACATCATCGCGGCGAAGGCTGTCGTCTTCCGCGAGTGGATGCTCCCTGAGAAGAAGGGCTATGCTCAGCAGGTCGTTAAGAACTGCCAGGTTATGTGCAAAACCGTTCAGGATCGCGGCTATCGCATCGTTTCGGGCGGCACCGATAACCACCTCTTCCTCGTTGACGTCAAGAAGACGAAGGGCATTACTGGTAAGGAGGCAGCAGCTGCTCTCGATGCTGCAGGTATCGTAGTTAATAAGAATACGATTCCTTATGATACTGAGTCTCCCTTTAAGACATCGGGTATTCGCGTAGGTACGGCTTCTGTTACGACACGCGGCATGAAGGAGGCCGAGATGATTAAGATCGGTACTTGGATCGCTGACGTTCTCGACAATATCGCCGACACCTCCGTTCAGGAGCGCGTCAAGCGCGAGGCTAAGGAGCTTGTAGCTAAGTTCCCCGTTCCTTGATTTTAGGATTTAACAATGCCTAAGGTCGCGGTAGTCGGAGTTGTAGGCAGGACGAACGCCGGTAAATCGACGCTCGTTAATCGCTTGGTGGGCGAGAAGGTTTCGATCGTCTCGCCCACCAAGCAAACTACTCGCAATACGATTCGCGGCATAGTCGATGAAGAGCGAGGTCAGCTCGTTCTTCTCGACACCCCTGGTCTTCATAAGGCTGTAGGGAATTTAGGTAAGATTCTAAATCGCATGGCGCGGCGCAGCGCTGCGGGCGCTGATATTCTCGCTGTTGTATTTGACGCTTCCGAAGAGCCTCAAATGGAGGATGTCGGCTGGATGAGCCGCGTTGCTAAAGAAAAGCCCGAGAAGCTCGTATTCATTTTAAATAAAGCTGATCGTAATCCTTTTTATGAGGATGCGTTTAAGTCAGCTTGGGTTGAAGCGCTCGCTGATGTTAAAGCCCAGTATCCTGATGATAGTGGAGTTGATGCTAATCCAATCTGGATTAAGGCGATTTCAACTACAGAGGGTGGAGCCAATAGGGTTCTAGATAAGCTTTTTGAATTTGCTGATGAGGGTGAGAAGCTGTTCCCTGAAGATATCGTTACAGACTATCCTCGAAAGCTCGCTATGAGCGATGTGATCAGAGAGAAGTTTTTAGCGCGACTTCATCAGGAAATACCTCATGAACTCGGTATCGCGGTTAAGAAGATTGTTGAGAGCGCTGGCCGTTGGGATGTTGAGGCTGATGTAATTGTAAATCGCAATTCCCAAAAGCCGATTGTTATTGGGCGTGGAGCTGAGACATTAAAGAATGTTCGTAAGCAATCAGAGCGGGAATTATCTGAGATTTTTGGTTTAAAAGTCGCTCTTAAACTTTGGGTTAGAGTTGAACCTAAGTGGATGCAGAATGAAAAGATTCTCTCTGAGATGGGGTATGTCGGAGGAGAGATTTAAAATGCGCAAAGTTTTAACAGGTTTGCAGGTCGCTATATTCATGTTGCTTGCGCCTGTTGTTGTATATGCTTCAAATTTGGATATAGCGAAGCAAGCTTTACGGGATAACCTCTGGGAAATAGCCAGAATTCGCGCTGAGAAAAATGATAGTGTAGAGTCTAAGATTGTAATTCTTGAGAGTTATGCGCGCGAAGGTAAGTGGAATGAGATTTTAAAATTATTAGATTTGTGGATTGTTCCCAATGATGATGCTTTTGTGTTCTATAGATTTCTTGCAAAAGCTAAATCTAATAATACATTTGATATTGATGAAGTTTTAAGTAAATATAATTTCTCGAATTCTGCTTATGTTAAGAGTATTGCTGGGCTTTGCGTTCAGATGTCTCTTGATAATGGTGATGCTGTTAATGCCAGAAAGTTAGTTGATGTTTATTCGCTTGATAAAGCGGGCTTTGACGAAAAAACTGTTGCAGCAGCTGCGTATAAAGCCTCGGGAGATGATGTTACGGCTAATCGTCTTTGGCGTGAGGTAGTATCGTCAACTACTGCGAGCAGTAAGGCATATATGCTTTCTGCCTGGAATTTAGGTGATGCGGATATTTTAAGTAATGCTTATTTTAGAGTTGCTGAAAGTGTAGAATTAAAAAGACTTATGGGTCTAAAATATGGTACAGCGTTGCTTAAATCACCTAAGACATTTGAGAACGGACGAAATCTCATATTGGCCTTAGTTAATGACTCGCCAGGTACGGATGGGGCTAGAGAATCTATGATTTATCTAGCGAGTGAATGTCTTAAGAAGAATGATTTAGAATCTTCAGTTAAATATTTTAAAAACGCTATTGAAGTCTGGCCTGAGGCGGCTTCAGATTTTCTTGTTAATGAGCTTTATGGTTGGTCGTTGTTTAAATTAGGGCGTTTAAATGATGCTCTCTTGTCATTTTCTCGAGCTGAGGAATTCGCCACTAATGATGCGGATAAGGCCAGAGTTATTTTAAAACAAGCTGAGATATTATCATCTATAGGTCGAGAAGAAGAATCTAAAGAAAAGTATGATATTGTTAAAAATAAATATCCCGAAACGCCCGAAGGTAAAAAACTAATTAGAATTCTTACTCTTAGGGATATGGAATTACGTGGACGACAGTTATATAAGAATTTTAATTTTAATGAAGCGTATGATTTATTTGTAGAAATTGCCAAATTAGATCCAGAACGAAAAGCGCGTATGGATTATCTTCAAATGCTTTGCATGTACGGTCAGGGTAAGGATGATATGGCCTCTGCGAAAGCTAATGAATTATCATTGAAATGCAAAGATTTAGCTATACGTGCTGAAGCTACGCTTTGGTTAGCTAAATTTTATTATAATTCCCAGCGTTGGGCTGATTCATGCGAATTATTTGGTAATTATGCCACTAACATGGTTTCAGGTTCAACACAGGCTTCGTCAGCGCTTTTATGGAGCGCTAGAGCGGCTTTTGCGAGTAACGATCTTCGTAAAACGATAGATATTATTACAAAATTAGCGACGGAATATCCTAATAGCGTTGAAAAATCCGTCGGTTATGTACTTCAAGGCGAGGCTCTTATTGAACTTTCCCGTTTTGATGAAGCTATTTTGATTTTTAAGACTGCTGTAGATGATCCTAAGATTACATCTGCTGAGCGATTTCGCGCTAGGATGCTTTTGGCAGATGCTCTTTATATAATGGGCGCTGATAATCCTATTAGATATGATGAAGCTTTAGAAGCGTATAAAACTATTCATCAAAGCGAGAATATAGATTTAGGCCAAAAAATAAATGTAGCTTTTAAAATCGCGCGTACGTTAGAAAAACTCAATCAGTTGGATGTTGCGTTAGATCAGTATTATGGTGAGGTTGTGTGTGCCTATCGTGATGCTAGGGCACGAAAGGAAGTATTTAATGAAGAGGTTAAGTCTAATTTCGCTCGTGCTGTATTTAGACTGGCTGAAATATATGAAAGTCGTGGTCAAGACGAAAAGGCTAAAAAGGTTTTACGTCTGTTAATAAGAAGTGATGTTAAAGCTTCTATTGATGAGGCGCGTCGTAGGCTACAAAGAATTAAAAATAAGGGGAGTTTCTGATGAGTTTTATGTTTTGCGCTTTATTGCAGATGAATTTTGCATCTAATGCAATATTTTGGATTTTGCTTGCCTTGGCTGTTGTTGCGGTTTTTGTGTTTTTTGAACGTTTCGTCGAATTGCGTCGAGCTCGAATAGATTGGCAAGATTTTCTAAAGGGCGTTATAAATGTTCTTGAGTCAGGTAATGAAGATGAGGCATTAGCGATATGTGAAGATACGCCAGTACCTGTAACGAATATTGTTGCTGTAGCTATCCGTCATCGAAAAGGCAGTGCTTTTTCTCTAAGAGAGGCTGTTGATACCCAAGGTCGAGCGGAGCTTTCGCGCCTTAACAGACGATTGACTTCG
Organism: Kiritimatiellia bacterium; assembly: GCA_017631385.1. Classification (GTDB taxonomy): domain Bacteria; phylum Verrucomicrobiota; class Kiritimatiellia; order RFP12; family UBA1067; genus UBA1067. Next base: position 4,761 of record JAGBTH010000106.1, on the reverse strand, counting down.
CTCTCTGTCATCGGTCAAATCGCTCCATTATTAGGTCTTATGGGATCGTTAATCGGGTTTATTCAGACTATTTCTATTGTTGATTTTGGGTTGGTGGCTCAGCGATCAGATCTCGTTGAAATGGCCTTAAGAGCGATAGTATCGGCGGTAATAGGATTAGGTATAGCAATACCTGTTTCGGTAATGTATACAATGCTTCGTCTTAGAATGGAGCGTCTTACAGCAGATCTCGAATCTGCTGCTACAGAAATTGTCGGTTACTTCTTATCTAAGGGGAATCGTCAATGAGAAAGTGGGGATGGTCTAATACCCAAGGGCATTTGGGGAAGAAGAGTCTGCCGATGTGGCTTCGCTCTCTTTCGTCAGCAGTGCCGTGGATTACTATGCTCGTATTATTTTTGATGATTGTTAAATTACAAGGTGTTTTTCTTTTAGATAAAGGTACTCTTATAGATTTACCTGAAGGTGCTGGAGATATTTCTAAGTGTCATGGCGAGGTGTTGGTATTAAACACTGACGAAGGAGTTTTATTGTTTTTCGATGGCTCCAGGTATATGTTAAATAATTCGTCTCAAATGCAAAGGTTTTCACAGCATCTTTTTGAGAATATGTCATATATTCCAACTACCGGTGTGAAAAATGATATAAATCCTGAATCTGTTCGCCCGACTCTATTTATGCTTATAGATAATCGAGTTTCAGTTTCGGATCAAATGTCTATTGTTCGTATCGCTAAAATGAGTGGTGTAGAACGTATTATGATTGCAGAGCGTAAAGAAAGACTTCTTAAGGAATGACTGCTATAAAGCTAAAACCTCAAAAACGCCTAAGATACGAGATGTTATCGCTCGTTCCGTTGGTGATTTTGATTATAGCGATATTGTTGATATTTCCTTATAAAGTATTAGCTAAGAAGAATGTATCTAAGCTCTTTTTTGCGCCAACATGTACATACATTGAGCTAACTCAAGAGCAAGAATCATTGGTAATGGAAAAATTGCGTTCAGTGATTTTGACAGATTCAATGGGAGTTCGTGATTTACGTGCTGATCTTTCGCTTTCGACTATACCCGAGAATCCTCCTGTAACTATAGTGGAATTTGATAAATGTCGTTTTCCTGGTGAAATGTCTGATCCTAAGATTAAGTTATCTTTAATTCCAATTACACTAGCTTCTCCAGAACCGACAGAGATTTTAGGTGATAAGATTTTAGAACAAAAACCAACTTTTTCAAAAGAAGAAATGTTAAAATTAATTGATTGAAAGGAAAATAGAAATGACACAAGCTCAAGTACTCAAAGCGTTTAAAGATACTGGTGCTCTTTTAGAGGGCCATTTTGAACTTCGCTCGAAGCTCCATTCGAATCGCTATTTCCAGTGTGCGAACGTTCTTCGTTATCCTCGCGTTGCTGAGAAGCTTTGCCGCGAAGTAACGCGCGCAGCAGTTAAGAGCGGTAAGCTCGGTAAGCGCATTGACGGCGTCATTTCGCCTGCGGTTGGCGGTATTTTAGTAGGTCACGAAGTCGCGCGCGAACTTAACGTTAAGTGCATTTTCGCCGAGAAAGTCCAGGGCGAGGGCGTTGATGCTACTGGTAAGCCCAATACAGTTCTTGCGATGCGCCGCTTTCAGATTAAGAAGGGTGAGCGTTATGTAGTCGCTGAAGACGTAGTTACCAAGGGTGGGCGAGTTCAAGAGACGATTGACCTCGTTAAAGCTGCCGGTGGTAAGGTCGCAGGTGTTATTCTTCTTGTTGACCGTTCGGCTGGTAAGGTTAAGTTTGGGCGTATACCTATGTTCTCGCTCATGCAGATGACTCCTGAGACTTGGACTGCTCAAGAGTGCCCTATGTGCAAGGCTGGCGGTAAGGCTTGTCATCCCGGCTCGTAATTTTTAATTAAAGCTTCAGCTTCTATAGGATGAATTCAGAATTTAATACAGTTGAAGAGTGTTTCGAAGCGCTTCGCCGCGGAGAGATTATTCTTGTAACCGACGACGCCGACAGAGAGAATGAGGGCGACTGCATTTGCGCGGCCGAATTCGCGACTCTTGAGAATGTAAACTTTATGGCTTCTTACGCTAAAGGGCTCATCTGTATGCCGATGAGCTCTCAGTGGTGCCGTAAGTTAGATCTGCCTCAGATGGTTACGACTAATACCGACAATCATCAGACAGCATTTACCGTCTCGATTGACGCGGTTGATACGACGACTGGTATCTCGGCGCTTGAGCGTTCAGTTACAGCGCTTAAATGCGTTGATGATAACGCCAAGCCTGAAGATTTTCGTCGCCCAGGTCACATGTTTCCGCTTGAAGCGCGCGAAGGCGGCGTTTTAAAGCGTGCGGGCCATACTGAAGCGACAGTCGATCTTTGCCGTTTAGCTGGGCTTAAAGAGGTTGGTCTATGCTGTGAGATTATGAAGGACGACGGTACAATGGCGAGACTAGATGATGTTTTCGCTTTTGCCGCGACTCATAAGCTTAAGGTGATGTCGATAGCCGATTTAATAGCTTATCGCCGTAAGAACGAGAAATCTGTCGATCTCGTTGAAGATGTAGATCTTCCAACTGATTATGGTCACTTTAGGCTTAAAATGTATAAAAGCCGCGTAACAGGCTTAGAGCATTTAGCGCTTGTAAAGGGCGATGTCTCATCCGTTGAGAGCGCTCTAGTAAGAGTTCATTCTGAATGCTTTACGGGCGATGTTTTAGCGAGTGAACGTTGTGATTGTGGTCATCAGCTTCATAAGGCTATGGCTATGATTGAGCGCGAAGGCGTAGGCGCTGTACTTTATATGCGTCAAGAAGGTCGCGGCATCGGGCTAAAGAATAAGCTACACGCTTATCGCAAGCAAGAAGAGGGGCTCGATACGGTTGAGGCGAATCTCGCTTTAGGTTTCGCGCCAGACTTGCGCGATTATGGCGAAGGCGCTCAGATGCTCGTTGATCTTGGGATTAGTAAGATCCGTCTTATGACTAATAATCCTTGTAAGATCGCGGGTCTCGAAGGCTATGGGCTCGAAATTGTCGAGCGCGTACCGATTGTAATCGAGGCTAACGAGAATGATAAGCGTTATTTAGATACTAAAAAAGAAAAGATGGGGCATCTTTTATAATGATAATTGACGATGTTATAATTACTGTATTCGCGGCTTTTTCGTTTATATTTGGTGCTCTAATCTCGTCATTCTTAAATGTTGTAGTATGGCGAGTTCCGCGCGGCGAGTCGATAGTCTCGCCGCCTTCTCATTGTCCTAAGTGTAATACACCGATAAAATGGTGGTGTAATATTCCGATTGTTTCGTGGATTGCTTTACGCGGTAAGTGCGCTAAATGTAAGGAGCCAATAGCATTCAGGTATGTATTAGTCGAGTTTATCGGCGCGGCGCTTTTTTTATGTGCATTCTGGCGATACGGGTATTTCGCTCCACTTGCCTGGGTTTGGATTGCGCTTATGATAGTTGGTACATTTATCGACTTTGATCATCAGCTTTTGCCAGATTTTGTAACGGTAGGAGGGATGATTTACGGAGTTGCAGTTTCTATTTTGTTTTGGGTTTTAGATTCTTTTACAGCGATAAAATTGACAAATATCGCGCCTGAGTTTTTTAAGATTCATCCTATAGATTCTTTAATTGGGCTAGTGTTTGGTTTTGGGCTTTTGTGGCTTGTAAGATTCTTAGGCACTGTCGCTTTTAAGCGAAGCGATGGGCTTAGGCGATGTTTTTCTTATGGGTGCTATAGGCGCTATTTTTGGCTGGAAGGCGGTAATAGTAACGTTAATTTTATCGTCATTCATTGGCTCAATAGTAGGCGTCGTTATGATCGCGCTAAGTAAAACTAAATTAGGTGGATTTACAGCGATTCCTTTTGGTCCGTATCTTTGTGCTGGATGTTTAGCTTGGATGTTCTTCGGCCCTGAGTTTTTAAATTGGTATATGTCGCTTTTAAGAGGTAATGCTCTTTAATTAATATGCTCTTGAGGTAATCTAAGATGGCGCACAAATTAGAAAAATACATTAAGTCGATACCAGATTTCCCGATTAAGGGGATTTTATTCCGTGATGTAACAGGTATTTTAGATTCTTCTGAGGGTTTTCAATTGGCGCTTGATGAGCTTCAAAATGCGCTGAAGGGCGTTGAGGTAAATAAAATCGCCGCGCCAGAATCACGCGGATTTATCTTCGGCGCGGCGCTTGCTGATAGACTTAAAGTTCCTTTTATTCCTATTCGTAAACCCGGTAAGTTACCTAGAGAGACTATTTCTCAGTCGTATGCGCTTGAATATGGCGAAGCTACGCTTCATATTCATTCTGATGCTGTTGAGAAAGGTGAGAAAATTGTTTTAATTGATGATCTTTTAGCTACTGGTGGTACAGCTTTAGCCGCGGCGAAACTTATTGAGCGACTTAATGGAGATGTAGTTAAAATACTCTTTCCCATCGAGCTAGAAGGATTTGATGCGCGTAATTCAATCTTAGCTAAGTACGATGTAGTTTCGCTCGTTAAATATCCAGGTAAATAAAATATGATACCTAAAAAGTATATTTCACCGAATAAGTTCCAAGAAGATATATGGCGTCTCGCGGCGAAGGTGCGCTCTTCAGATTGGAAACCAGATATAATAATCGCGCTTTGGCGCGGTGGAGCGACAGTAGGAATTTCGATACACGAGTTTTTTAAAGCGACAGGATGGAAAATTAATCATATTCCATTAAAGTGCGCAAGTTACACTGGGATTGGTGAAAATGAAGGTGAAGTT
>JAGBTH010000105.1 GCA_017631385.1 Kiritimatiellia bacterium | reverse complement strand
GGACTGCCCGACATACATGCCGAGAATATCCGATCCCTTCATGACGATAACCTTTCGATCGAGTTCCTTGCCGAGATACTTAACAAACTCCGTCTTACCCGTACCGGGAGGCCCGTACATGAGAAGGTTCATTCGAGGGCGATCCTCACTTTCAGCATTGAACGAGTCGTCAAAATAATTGCGAACTGAGCGAACAATTTTCTCTAATCCAACCTTACCTTTAATATTAAGTCCGTCTAGCGAATATCCTTTAGCAGGTAGAAAACGATTCGAATCTTTAACATTAAGTAGTTTGCAATGAGGTTTCATAAGTGCAGCCACTATCTCATCAACCTTTTCTACCTTAGGATTAAGGCGCTTGACATTCTCTAGGACTAGCGAAATCCCGCCAGCATTAGTCGCATACTTCCCGGCATACTCCTCGATTTTGGTCTCTCCGATCAGCTTGCCCAAAGCGAGCTTGTCGACAATATTACGCCAGATAGCCATACGCTGAATACTGTTCAGTTCCTCAAAGCAGATTGAGTAGTCGAAACGCCTGCGAACACTTTCGTCTATTTCATACGCAGAAGTATTCGAAATCCAAATAGCCGGCATCTTCATCTCATCAAGAATCGTATTCACAACGCCCTTTTCCGTCGTTTTTCTGCCACCCCCGAACATCATTCCCATAAATGAAACACCGCCACCTCTAAGAAGTTCGTCAGCTTCATCAATAATAACGAGCGACTCAGACGGAGATTCCTGCTCATTACAAATCTGAATCCCCATCATACGCGCCTCGGATTTCATATTACGCCCGTCGTCATCACCCTGCTTAATTTCCCAAGCGATACGACCAACTTCTTTAGCTAGGGCGCGAGCGAACGACGTCTTACCGGTCCCAGGAGCGCCATAAAGAAGAATATTGCACTTCTTCGGATTCGCATTCAGCATCTTTTTAAGAAGCTCACCATCCTTCATCGAAAGATCTCCGAAATATTCCCAAGGAGTAATCTCCGCCGCCTCATTTTTCTTATAAAACCTACGCTCTATAGCGTCAGCGTTGGCTCCGTCAATAAAGTTCCCTACAGAGCGGAAATTAAAGTCCCAGTCGTTATCAAGAATCTCAAACTTACGAAGACGGCCCTTTGGAGTCAGCTCCTTGAGAATTTCCACATAAGAACGATCGAGCGCCATAGCGATATAGAGAGGCTTATCACGGCTTTCAATTCGGCATGGCCAGGAAAAGCATGTCTGATTAAGGACATACATAACCATAACCACATCATACTCAATGTCGCTCAGCTTTAAAATACGCTTAAGATCCAGGAACCGATTCTCAATGACCTCATTCTTAACTTTCTTATTATCAGCCTGCATGCAATCAATAATCGCGTTTAAAACAACACGGCATTTCGCTCTGCTTTTTTCGTTATTCCAAAGCGCGGCAAAAATGCAATCGAGCGAATCGCTCAAATCAAGGCGCCCGCGGCGGGAGCGAGCATTCTTCATCACCTCAAGTTCATCCTCAGTATACGCTGCCTCAATAAGCTCAACCGCCTTATCATGATCAAAACAGTTGCGAATTAGATCAAAGAAACTATCGTCTCTAACCTCATCACGATAATTCGCGACCATATTTCTAAAAAACCTCAAAAGTTGGCTGAACAAAAATGCCTGAGGAACTTGTTTGAATTTTGCCATTGTGTATTTTCCTTTCTTATTATTAAGCACCAAAAAACTCATCTTTACCGAAAAACTCTTCAGCCGATATCAAATCATCACTATCATCCCGGCTTATATTAATTCTATGACTTAAGGAAGACTCTCTTCTAATTTTTTCTTTAGCGGCCTGTCGCGTAAGCCCATGAATTTTCATTACCATATTAAGTTTTATTTCATTAAACATTTTTTTATTCATATTTTCGTTTACCTTCCTTTTTACTCTACAATACTATAAACAGCTTCATACTGAGTTTCTTACGAAAATAATAAACTTCTTTTCCAGCCCCCTTTCGAGCTTAAAACCGAGAAGTGCGCACCTCAGACCCAAGAAGTGCGCACCTCTCGGGTAAAAGGTGCGCACCTTTTATCTTCGAGCTCGTGAGGGGTATAAAACGATACAATGCCGTTTTCGTCAAAAGGCACCATCATTTTAGCCTAATTCCTACCCTAAAAATCTAATCCGTCTAACATTCAAAATCTCTTAGCCAACAAAACTTTTCGCGAAGCTGCGGCCGCCTTCTACGTCAGTAAATACGCCATCTAATTGAGCTTCGTAGCATGCTGAAAGTATCTCGCCGAATCTCACGCCTGGCTTAAGCCCCATTTCAATAAGATGACGACCTAAAACTATTGGCTTTGGAGCTGAATCTTTAATTCTGAGTCTCTCAGCCTCAGCCATCAGCCATCGCATCGGCTCTGGATTCGACGGGAATGGCGGGCGCCCTCCATCATCCGCCGCGGCTACGCGAACTAACCTATCAATTCTTACAACTTCGGCCGCGAGTCTACGAATGGCGTTCTCACCGCTCTTACCGCGCCACATCGCGTATGGCTTCATGTGATTTTTTACTAACGGCGGTACTTCCTTTAAAATCCTTATCTCATCAGTTAAGCGCTCTAAAAACGAAATTGTAGGCTTAACGCCCGCTTCATCATGCCCGAGCGAGCGAAGGCGCTTTTTAATAGGGTCATAAAACGTCGTCGCTGGCTTTCCAAAATCATGACATAAAACAGCGAAGCCTACGATTATATTTTCATCATCCGACCAATCGCCGCGCTCACGCGCGAACGCGTCCAAGCAACAAAGCGTATGATTCCAAACATCACCCTCGGGATGCCACTCTGGCGCCTGGCGGCAACCAATGAGAGATTTAAGTTCAGGATAATAGTCCACCCACCCAACATTGCGCAAAAACTCCAGCCCAGACGAAATTTTAACACCTTTTAACAAGAGTTTAGACCATTCTTCAAATAGCCTCTCGCGAGGCAGATTCTCTGGCGTCATCGCGCAGCAAATCTCTATCGTCTCAATCGCCGGTTTTAGCCCAAAGCGCGCAACAAATTGCATACCCCGTAAAACACGCAGTGGATCTTCAATAAAATGCGGCGAAACATGGCGTAAAATTCGATTTTCTAGATCTTTACGCCCTTCATAAGGGTCTATAATTTCATCAGTGAGCGGATCTCGATATATCGCATTTATCGTAAAATCGCGACGCGCCGCAGCCTCTTCAAGGGGCATAGTCGGATCACTATCTATCTCAAAGGCGCGATGACCAATACCTAACTTAGTTTCTCTGCGCGGCAAGGCTACATCAATATCATAATGATGGAGCTTCATAACTCCGAATGAACGGCCTACTAAATCGAGCTTAAACTTCGATTTTAGCGTATTTTCAAGCGTTTCACCGTCTAAGCCATAAACTTCAAGATCGTAATCCTTAATCTCAATTGAAGAATCTAAAAGCGAATCTCTAACGCACCCACCAACCAAGAGCGCGCGACCACCAGCTTCTTTTATAAGCTGAGAGACTTCTTTAACCGTCTCGAATGTATTCGCAATCGCCGCCATTAGCACGATTAACCTATACGAACGCGGCGCCCTTCGATACGATATTTACCAGAAGCTATAATATTTAAAGCTTCAGGATAGGCTATATGCTCCTGGACCTGGATTCTAGCGTGCAAAGTCTCAGGCGTATCATCTTCCAAAACTGGCACGGTCTTTTGGACGATAATCGGACCTGAATCAGTACCCGCGTCAACAAAGTGAACAGTTACACCAGCGACCTTACATCCATAATCCAAGGCCTGAGTCCACCCATGAACGCCCGGGAACGAAGGTAAAATCGCGGGATGAATATTAATGACGCGATTTGGAAATGCCTCTAGGAGTTTAGGCTTAACAATGCGCATAAAGCCTGCGAGAACTACAGTATCAACGCCCTCGGATTTTAAAATCTCAATACACTTATCTTCAGCCACACCCTCAAGCTTAGTCTTCCAAGGCGCACAATCAAGATACATCGCCTTAAGCGAATGTTTAGCCGCACGATCAAGAATCTTCGCTCCAGGCACATCCGTAAGAACGATTTTAACTTCAGCATCGAGCGTACCCGCTTCGATCGCATCAACAATCGACTGCATATTCGAGCCAGAGCCCGACCCTAAAATACCTAATTTAAGTTTAGCCATATTTTACCAATCACTTTCTTTAACAACTACCTATATTTTATCATTTTATGCGAAGAGAGTTAATCAAATTCTTTAAGAACACCTATTTACAAAGCAAGCACATAAAAACAGCTACCAACCCAGCATTTCGCGCAATATCGCATATCCTTAGCCATAGCTTCATTTAGATTTTCGCGAGAGATACAGAGTTCTCTAACAAAATCCTAACGAACATCTAATTTATTTCTAACTAATATTTGAGAAAATTTTACCGAACTAAAATAAAGGAAGAAAAATATGGAAAAAATTAATCTAGCATTAACAGTTATCGGAGGATTAGCAATATTCGTTTATGGCATGGGGCTTATGAGCGACGGTCTAAAAGAAATTGCAGGAGAAAAATTAAAATCTGCTCTAGGCTATATGACGCGAAATCGCTTTTTCGCCATTCTAGCTGGCGCAGGCGTAACAGCACTAATCCAAAGTTCATCCGCCACGAGCGTAATGACCGTAGGTTTTGTAAATGCAGGACTCCTATCGCTTCAACAAGCTATTGGCGTAATTTTTGGCGCTAATATCGGAACTACCATTACAGGCCAAATCGTCTCCTTTAAACTGGACGACATAGCGTTACCTGCTGTAACTGCGGGTGTTATTGGACTTATGATCGCTAAACGAGTTTTCTCGCGCGGCATTTGGCGTACGGTTCTCGGATTCGGACTTCTATTCTTCGGAATGACAATAATGTCTACAGAGCTTAAAGAGCTCGCCGCTGAACCAGGGTTTAAAAAGTTCTTTGAACTCTTTGACTGCAGCCCGACTAACGGTTATATGCCTATATTATCAGTTTTAGGAGCGATTACGGTTGGAACACTCTGCACAATGCTCGTCCAAAGCTCATCAGCGACTATTGGTATTACAATTGCACTAGCTAATAGCGGCGTAATCTCAATCTGGTCAGCTATTCCGATTGTTCTGGGCGACAATATTGGAACTACCATTACAGCAGCTTTCGCGGCGATTGGCGCTAACGCCAATGCTAGACGCACAGCTCTCGCACACGCGATGTTTAATATTATTGGTACAATTCTAATTACTCTCAGCTTTTTTATCGTTATTAATGTAGGCAATACCGCGGCGCCTGCGTTTTTACATGCTGTAAATGCACTAACAGAAGGCAACGGCCTTATCGGCGAAAATCCAGGTCGCCATGTCGCTATGGCGCATACACTCTTTAATGTTACTAATGTAATAATTTTAACTGCGTTTATCCCTCTTATCGCGAAATTCTGTACCGCCATCATTAAAGAAAAAGCTACTAAAGGAGATTCTATTCTTGAACCTCGCTTTCTCGCTACTCCCGAAATCGCTTGTATCGCCTCTGTAAGAGCTCTCTCCGATATGCTTCGCCGCGCTACTACCCTTACCCAAGTCGCCGTTAGATCGGCTCTTGGCGAGAGTGAAATTACGCGCGATATACTCCAAGAAAGAGAAGATTCCATTGATGAACGTCAAAATGCAATAAGAGATTATCTAGTCGGCATCTCTCAACATAAAATCAGCTCGCGTATCGCAACTTCTTTACCTGAAATTATGCACTGCGTTAATGACGCGGAGCGTGTATCAGACCTCGCTATGATATTAAATACGCGAGCTAGTCTACTTAATGGTAAATTAAACGAAACTGAGCATGCATTCATTTATGATATGCTCTCTGGCATACGCTCACTTTCTACAAATGTTAGAAAGGCTCTGCGCGGTGATAAAGAAGCTAAAAGAAAAGCCTCAGAAAAGGAAAATGAGCTCTTTGAAAAACTTAAATCCCAAGCCTCTAATACTACCAATCTTCCTCTAGTAGGTGTTGTATCCTCACTTCGTGATGTTGTGCGCCACCTTAGCAATATCACAGACCGCGCCGATACAATATCGTAAGATTATTACAAAAAAATTAAGACTTACATTGTATACTAATATCTACAGAGTACAATGTAAGTCTTTAAACATAACAGATCTTAATTTATAAAACTAAAAGAACCGTTGCTTTTAAGAGCAACGGTTCTTTCGCATCTGGGAAAGTCGTCAATCTTAGCCAGCGTTGTTACCCCAAGCGTAGTGGGCAAACGCCTTGTTAGCCTGGGCCATCTTGTGAACATCGTCACGTTTCTTAATGACGCTGCCTTGACCAAGGAACGCATCGATAACTTCAGCAGCAACAGCAGCAGGCATACCCATACCGTGACGGGCAGACGCATACTGAGTCGTCCAACGAAGCGCGAGCGAAAGCTGACGATTAGCAGCAATCGGTACAGGAACAGGATAAGTCGTACCACCAACGCGGCGGGTCTTAACCTCTACCTGAGGCTTCATATTGTCAATCGCGGCTGAAAGAATCTCGAGGGGCTCAGTGAAAGCCTTATCGTCCTTAGTGAACTTAGCTGCATCCTTCTCGACAGCCTCTTTAATCTTCTCGATGGCACCGTAAACGATCTTCTCGGCAGCGGTCTTCTTGCCATCCTTCATGATTACGCGAATCATGTGAGCGACGAGCTCAGAGTTGAACTTAGGGTCGAGCGATACGCGCTTAACGATTTTTCTAGCTCTTCTGGACATAGCTTACTTTGCCTCCTTCTTCTGGCGCTTCATACCGTACTTAGAACGGCTGCGGTTACGACCATTAACACCGAGGGAGTCGAGCTTACCACGAACGATGTGGTAACGAACACCAGGAAGGTCTTTTACACGACCGCCGCGAACGAGAACGACGGAGTGTTCCTGAAGGTTGTGACCTTCACCAGGAATATAAGCGGTAACTTCGTAACCTGTCGTAAGACGTACACGAGCGACCTTACGCAACGCCGAGTTAGGCTTCTTAGGGGTCATCGTCTTGACAACGAGACATACGCCACGACGCTGAGGGCAAGCCTTAAGCGCAGGCGACTTCGAATGCTTAGCGAGGGGCTGACGTCCCTTGCGAATGAGCTGGTTAATTGTTGGCATTATTTTTTTCCTTACTTTCCCAAACTGAATGTATAGTATACCAATTATTCCCCCCTTTTGGCAAGGGGGTATTTTTCCCTAGAAATTCTGGTGGATTTTTTCGATATTTTTTGAAAAGATATCTCGGAACGTATTATAAAGCTTACAGCTCTTTTAACGATCAACTTTTTAAAATCAAACTGAATACCCATCAGAATAGACACCACACTAAAAACGCATGACTCAAAAACTCGACGCGCAAAAAGTTTCTACCTTAACTATGCAGCATAAAAATGAAAACCCTTCTCTAGTCGTCTTAGGGGAGAGTAAATAAAAAAAACTCGGACATCTCCGAGTTTGACATATAATTTGGTGGCCAGGGCCGGGATCGAACCGGCGACACACGGATTTTCAGTCCGTTGCTCTACCAACTGAGCTACCTAGCCACAGTGTAGGGTGGAAATGGTAGGAGCACAGGGATTCGAACCCTGGACCCAGTGATTAAGAGTCACTTGCTCTACCAACTGAGCTATGCTCCCATTTCACTGCCTCGGATTGATTGG
>JAGBTH010000104.1 GCA_017631385.1 Kiritimatiellia bacterium | reverse complement strand
CTCAAGACGCTGATTATAAACGCCTGTCTTAGGAACCTTAAGACCGACAGTATCAGTAGGCTCGACGACCATCTTACGGATGGCCTTATTAGGACGCCAGGGAGAGCGCTTCTTAGGATCAGCTTTATCCCATGCTGCCTGACGCTCGGCTAAATCAGCATCGAGCTTAGCGCAACGCGCTTCTTCTCTAAGCTGCGCCTCGGGCCAGACAAGATTATGATTAACAAACGGAATCTTGTTTTTGGCCATTCCATTCGTCGTCGCGGTGTATTGAGCGAGCACCTCATCTACGTTAGAGATTCGCACCGTCTGGTACGGACCTGCAACGAGATTCGCAGCTCCCATTGTAGCCGCTAAAGCGGCGAGTAGTTGTACTTTCATTTTTTCTCCTCGTGTTAATAAATGTTATTACTTTTTATTAGAGATCCTTCTCATCAACTGTCTTCATAACCGCTGCCGCATGCTTAGCCTCATCAGACGCGGGAGCTTCGGTATCAGGAACTGTTACTACATAAACATCTTTAAGCTTAAAGTTATCATGAATCTCGGTCATTTCTTTAGGATTGATCTGCTTACGGGTAGCGCCGAACCAAACAGCCTTAACCTTAAACTTCTTACCCTCTACGCGAAGATCCTTAGGAATATTCGCCTCGAGAGTATGCCAGCCATGAAAGCACTGGTAATTTCGGTAAGTATCGAAGGAGCTCGCATGAATTTTACCCTTCTCATCCTCAAAGGTAATCGCAAGTTTAGAGAACGATGAGTTACCATAAAGTCTAACAGCTATCTTAGTATTAGGCTTATATGTAATAAATGGAACAGTCTTCTTAAATTCTACACCGCCATACTCCCAAGCAATATCAGGGATAACGCCACCGAGAGCTGGCGAATGCTTATTAGCGAAAAGTCCACCACCAGAGCCGCCTAACTGACCCTCGGCGCCACCGCCGAGCATATGAGAAACCTCACGACCATTACAAAGTAAAACGCTATCTTCACCATTAGTCGATTTAGACTTACCAAAAATAGCGCCTTGACCGCCGCGACCTACACTGCCAGTAAATACTTCACCGCCATTTACTCTCACGCGGCGATAATCCATACCGCCCGCGCCGCCACCGCCCGCGCCGTAGTTAATACCGCCCGCACCGCCGCCGCCACCGCCAGCAACCACGAGAAACTCGCATACGCCCGCTTTACGCACAGAAACGCGAATCTTATCACCAGGCGCGAATTTATAAACCTTATCATCAATCTTAATAACGATTATACCATCGCCACCATTACCGCCATTACCCTTCATCGAATGGCCAGCGCCGCCGCCGTCACCGAAACCGTTGCGGCCATCAGTGCCGTTAACTGAATCGCGGTTGCTGCGATCTTGGCAGTCGCCACCATCACCGCCCTTAGCGTAAACAAGACTCTCTCCAGTAATCGCGCACTCGCGCCCTGGACCACCAGGTCGCGGACCTTGGGCCTTACCCTTAGTCTGTCCATAAAGACCGGGACCGCCCGCACCGCCACCAGAGCCGCCAGTACCAGGACCAAAACCATCAGAGCCACCGCCAACATTACCATAGCGCGTATCAATAACTGTCTTATCGAGCTTAGCGACTAAAGCTTCGCCAACTTGATTATCCTTTTCCATGAAAACATCAAACTTTCCACGGAACATAGGAGCTTCATGAGCTACACCGAGATTCGCTGGACGCGAAGCGTTTGAAACGAATGAATTCTTAGTCGTGCATTCAAAAACCTTTTCATATTTACGTCCCGCGAGACCTTGTTGGAAGTGACGAACTATCTTCGCGCCTTCCATCTTCTCGGTAGAGACGATGTAACAAGGCGACGAGCCAATATCAATTTCGCCATTCTCAGCTAAAGTAGACTCATGGCCCCAAATATCATAAACCTTAATCTTAGCGCCTGATGGGAATTTTACCTTAGCGGTCGCACCGAACTGAGGCGTCCAAAGCGCATACGCATAGTCTTTAACATTGCGATTACGACGGAACTCAGCGATATATGAGCAGTTCTCGCCCGAATCTACCATACGTAAGAACTGCGGACAATCGAGAACACGCGTTAAAACGGCGAGCGCCGTAAACATTCTCTTAGGATAAGAGAACGGATAAAACTTACATTGACCGCCAGCACCCCAGTTAGTATCATAATACGCGTCGTTAGCATCTTCGAGGTGACCCGTCGAAATAATATCACACCCCCAAATTAGACAGATTAGATAATCACGAACTGAGAAGTCGGTAATCTGCATAATTTTATCACGCGGCCAAGAGCGCTGAACAGTACGCTCAGGGCGGAATACAAACTCATTACACGCATTAACAGTTACATTAGAGTAGCCGAAAACTCGCGCTGTTTCGCGAAGAGCCCAGAACATACCTGGAGCTTCGCGGTTAGCGTTTAACTCAGGCATTGTTGTAAAGCCCTTCGATTCAATACCTAATTGATGAACGAGATTAAGATCAAAGCCATTTCTTATAAGGCTAGCTATCTTCTGAGAAGAAGAAGAACCATTACCGATCATAATGCGCTTGTTCGGGAATTCTTTACGCATACGCTTACAGAACTCTGTACAGAAAAACGCTTCCCAACGCTCTCTAGCCGCCTGGCTCTTATGGAAGTCATCTGGTTTTTCAAAATCCCAAGCGCGATATTCGCCGCGAATTGCTGGCTTTTCGCCCGCAACTTCACTCGCTAAATCCTTACCACCCTGTTCGTGAAGAAGCTGAATAACCTCGCAGTGAGGAAATTTTTCAAACGCTTCACGAGCCTTCTCAACGCCGCGATCGAATTTTTTAACGAGCTCGTCATATGTCTTCGTTGGAAAGCCAGGATTGTAAGGGAGCTACTGATAAATAGAGCTCATTGTAACCTTCCAAGGCTTACCCTCTTCTTCACTCTTAATATGTAAAGCCTGACCCCAAGTTTTACGATAGCCCGCCTTACGCATAATATCGAGCTGCTCAATCGGATTTGGGTTAGCACCGTGATACCCATTCAATAGCGGCCAGCAAGCGTATGGAGACTCGTAGCCAGCCTCACGATCATCAGGCGCGAGAACTGTAAACGCCGCCTCATGCTCAGCTATTTCACGGCCAGTTTCGTCCTTAAACTTATAGAATAATCCGTACCAGCCGATACCAAAGCGCTTAAGAGAAATCGGTATATTAAACTTATCGCCGCGCTTGGCGAGTTTAAACTTCTTAGAACCTTTTCTTAACGTCTTAAAATATGGATCAGTAATCTCGACTTCAAAACTACCTTCAACATCATCAGTCTCAGCAATAATCTCAACAGAGCACGCCTGCTCATCCTTACCTTGTTCAAAAATATTGCCGCGGACTGGGTTTTTAACCTTAAATGAGAATGGAGATTCTTGAAGCGTCGCGCCAAAAATTTGAACTGATGTAGCCTTATTCCAGTTTCTGCCGCCATCACCTACAAAATCAAAGTCGAGCGAAAACTTATTCATAAAGCGCGAGCCTAACTTATTAGGATCGAGCTTAAGACGAACGATATAAAGAGGTGTTTTAACGCGCTTACCACTCTCATCAGTATATTCGAGCTCACCAATCTGCTTTTTATTAGGCGCTGGTTGATCAAGTCTAAGCTTAGTAACATTTATATTACCGTGAGTACACCCATCGCCGAGCTTAGCGAGCTGGGTACCTAAAATAGGCTCACGACCCTTCATCGGAATATCAGCGCAGACAACCCACGCATAAAGCCAAGTTTTACACGGAATAACCCAGTGCATATACTCAGGCCCCGTTTTATAGCGCGTACGCGAAAAAAGAGGATCCCAGGTAAGATTACGATGAACAGTCGTCTGACGAACCTTAGACTGGTCAACCGAATTCTCAGGAGCCCAAACATCAATTAAAATCTTACCGAACTTCTTAACACCCGAACCGATCGAAAGTTTAGCGCCTTTAGCTAGAAGTGGGTGAGGACGCGCTGGATCGAGCGTTGGCAACGAGAACATTCCAGGCTTAGTGAGAACTTCAACAGTACCCTTTTTAACAACTGTCATGTTTTTAGACCTATTACCTGTAACATGCACATCCGTAACTGGATTTACACCTGGTAATTTACCAACGAGCGAGCCATCTAAGAAAATTAAAGTACGATTTTCTTCTACTTCAGGTAAAAATCTAAACGTATAAGCGCGATCTAACCCAGTAGCATACATCTTACGCCATTCAGGCATAAAATTTAAAACATCCTTATGGGGATAAAGACCATACCCAGAATGGAAGTATGGTAAATGAGAATATTCAATAGTATCTTTAATACCATCGCCCTTAATCCAAACTAAACAATCCTTATAATATGTTCGCTTAGGAAGTTTATCCTTTTTACCCATCCTTATAAGCTGTACGCGCGTAGCATACGCGACATAGCGATCTTCGTCAGCCTGAACGCCCCCCTTATGAGGACCCGCAGAAGGATATCGAATTTGATATATAGATTTTTCAGCGCCCTCGCGTACAACCGCGAACTCTCCAAGACCTTTAACAACGGCTTCATAAGCCGTTCCCGCCTGCATAGCCAAATTAAGGCATATAGAGAGAACAAATGCCGCGAGCATTTTTATAGTATGCATTTAAAAATCCCTTCTTTAGGTAGTTTACAAAACATTATCTCATAAAATCTACCACCATACAAGTAGAATTTACCACACCTTTGTTCCTTACTAAAAATCCCAAATAATACACAAACAAAAAAATTAAAATACCCCCTTGTAAACCAAAATAAAATATAGTATACTATATCTCGTTTTCAACACCTGCTCGGGTGGTGAAATTGGCAGACACGCATGCTTGAGGTGCATGTGGGTAACTCCTTGCGGGTTCGAGTCCCGCCCCGAGCACCATTAAAAACCGCCAGATGGCGGTTTTTTTGTTTTTATCACAATCTATCCTAAGCCTAATCATATTTGACACATTGTACCATTGTGTCAAATATGATATACTTTGCCGCCATGAAGACTCATAAGATGAATATTATAAAAAAGATCTGGTG
>JAGBTH010000103.1 GCA_017631385.1 Kiritimatiellia bacterium | reverse complement strand
GATTGGCGGCGCGAACGCATGTAACAGGCGTTTTCGCATCTATTGTAACTGGTCCTGTAAAACGATATGTACCATCTCCAATGACAATCTCATTTTGCTCAGTAGGATTTTTTTTCACGACCTCAACAGCTCTTGCTAGTGTTGCAAACGGACGAGCAAGAGAACCGTCTCCATTTTCATCATTGCCATTGGGCAAAATATTGACAGTCGCACCCCAAAGTGCAAAATTCACCAAAGGCACTATCGCCAACAACACTGTACTTTTTTTCATCTTTTACCCTTTCGTTACTTTCGTTTAATCTTCTATATAAATATACACAGTTAATATCATATTAAAATAAGCGTTGTTAAAATGCCAACCACCATGGATATTCTATTATATCATAGTTATTAACGGTTTTAAGGCGCTTAACTCGAGAAGAATCAGGATATTTCTTCTCCCATTCTTCAGCCTTAGTAAGATCACTACCATCTATGCGGCGAATGCGCTCCCAGTCCTTCCAAGGCATGTGAGCTGCGTCCCAAAGGCAAGGACTTTCAAAGCCGTTCTCAAATGACTTTTTAAAGTTGCTTGTTGAAAGCCCATTCCACCACATTGTAAATTGCGGGCGCAAAATCGCCTTCGTTCCTGCCGTAGCGCGGCGAAACGACTCAAAGTCTATTTTATCAATACTTATTTTTCTGGGCATCTTAAAATCTTCGCCATCAACGATAAACTCATCTACAATTCCCGCCTTCGCCAACTCAGCAATATCAAGTCCATATTCGCGATTGCGCTCAACAGAAGATAAAACTGTAAGCGAAAGTTTTTTCTCGCCTAAAAGTTTCTTTATCTCAGCTAAAAATTCGCTCGTTAATTCGCATCTTAAATCGACAACTCTAGGGTCGTTGGGGTCTTTTAACTCTTCATTATAACGCAGGCGAAATCTTTCCTTAAACGCATCTTCAAAAAGCATAGTCGGCAATGCGCGAGTAAACGTAAAATTAATGCCATCAAAGCCATACGAAAGCATTTCAGCGCAAAGCTTCGAAACAAAACGCCTGACCTCTTCTTTCGCATAGCTGGGTCTACCTACAATTGTACCATCCCATAGCCTACAGCGATTTTCAGGCGCATAAAGGCATTTTCCGCTTCGCTTCTCTGCGTCAGCTTCAGCGGTAAAGAATCTGCGAAAATCAACTGCCGCTCCCGGGCGAAAATACGCATAAATCTCCATCCCGCGAGAATGAACATAATCGACAGTCTCTTTAAGCAGATTCGGATTTTCTTCTGCAAGACGCTCACAAGCTTCAGATATCTTAGCGTGAAGATCGCTCGGATACGGATTCGAAGGATCATACTTCTCATTAATGCCGGATGATGTCTTTACTGTGAACGAATTTTCGCCAGTAAGAGCGCAAAAATGAATTCTTCCAACTGGAGAGTTAGCTAACTGATTAAATTGAGCGAAATACTCTTCTTTGTCGCTATACTTCCAATACGAATCATTAGTCGCAATCATATACGAGTTTTTTGAGCTCGGAAACGTC
>JAGBTH010000102.1 GCA_017631385.1 Kiritimatiellia bacterium | reverse complement strand
CTTTTCGCCGATGCGGCATTCAATGTCCGTGCCCGCAAGAGCGGTATACGCGGCAATGACTTCCAGGTTTCGATTATTGCGCTTGAGGAGCTCAATGGCTTGATTTCGTGGGTTGAGTCTGCAAAGTGGCATTTGGGCGAAAAGCCTAAAGTACCTGAGTTCGACGCGGCGTATCGTCGCGACCTTCCGGTTAAGCTTAGAATCGTCATGAGTTGGGATGTTGATGAGACTGATATTGATCTTCATGTTCTCGAGCCGAACGGAGAAGAGGCGTACTATGGTCATCGCCGCACGGCTGAGGGCGGGTTTGTTTCGGAGGATGTTACGACGGGCTACGGGCCTGAAGAGTATCTTAAAAAGGATTTGGAGCGCGGCGTTTATAAGATCTGCTCTAATTACTTCGCCTCTCATCAGACTTCGCTTACGGGAGCTGCGACGATAATGGTTTGTGTATACACTGATTGGGGGACGAAGGATGAGAAGTTTGAGCTTATTACTTTCCGCCTCGATAAACCTAAGAAGAAGCTCTTGATAGGAGAAGTTAAGTTATAATAATTAAGGAGAATATATGAAAAAGTTTCTTGATAAAGATTTTCTTTTAGAAACGGCAGCCGCTAAAAAGCTGTATCATGAGTATGCTGCTAAGATGCCGATTATTGACTATCATTGTCATATTGATCCTAGAGATATCGCCGAGGATAAGCAGTATAAAACGATTACAGAGGTTTGGCTAGGCGGCGACCATTATAAATGGCGTCAGATGCGCACTTGCGGATTTCAAGAGGATTCCGTAACAGGCTCGAGATTTACAGATCCATATAAAACATTTAAGGCCTGGGCGGATACATTGCCGAAACTTATAGGTAATCCTCTTTATCATTGGACGTATCTTGAACTTAAGAATTATTTCGGGATTACCGAACAGTTAGACGAAAAATCGGTTAAGAAAATTTACGATAAGTGCAATAAGACTTTAGCTAAAAAGTCGATGTCGGTTCGCGGTATAATCGATAAGTCTAAAGTTAAGCTTATTTGTACGACCGATGATCCGATAGATACGCTTGAATGGCATGATAAAATCGCGGCAGATAAAAAGTGCAAGGTTAAGGT
The DNA here is from genome assembly GCA_017631385.1 of Kiritimatiellia bacterium. Taxonomy (GTDB): domain Bacteria; phylum Verrucomicrobiota; class Kiritimatiellia; order RFP12; family UBA1067; genus UBA1067. The sequence continues at coordinate 12,921 of JAGBTH010000102.1, read as the reverse complement.
TTTACCCGCATTCCGTCCGGATAAGGCGTTTAATGTTGATAAAAAGCCTTTCGCTGATTATATCAAGAAACTTGAGAAGGTTGTTGGCTTTAAGATTGCGAAGTTTAGAGATCTTAAAAAGGCTCTTGGTGAGCGCCTTGAGTATTTCGCTTCTAAGGGGTGTAAAGTTTCGGATCACGGGTTAGATTGCGCTGTTTATGCCGAAGCTGCCGAGAAAGAGCTGGATGCGATTCTTTTAGCAGGTAAGAAGGGTGTTAAAATCGATGTTCTCGAGGGTGATAAATTCCGTACTGCCGTTCTTACATATTTAGCTGGTGAATATGCTAAGCGCGATTGGGTAATGCAGCTTCATTACGGTTGCATACGCGATAATTCCGATAAGATGATGGCTGAGTTGGGGCCTGATACTGGTTTTGACGCGGTCGGGGATACGCGCGGCGCGAAAGCTCTCGCCAATCTTCTTAATGCGTTTGAAAAAACAGGTTCAATGCCTAAGGTAATACTTTATTCGCTTAATCAGAATGATAACGAAATTATGGGTTCTGTAGCCGGGTGTTTTCAGACTAACGGCTCATTCCCTCAGCGTATTCAGATCGGTTCGGCATGGTGGTTTAATGATCATAAAACTGGAATGGAAAAGCAGCTTATAGACCTAGCTAATTTAAGTTCGCTCGCAGGATTTGTAGGGATGCTTACAGATTCGCGCTCATTCCTTTCGTATGCAAGACACGAGTATTTTCGCAGAATCTTGTGTAATTTGATTGGTAAATGGGTTGAGAATGGTGAAGTTATCGCGGATTATAAGACGCTTGGTAAGATAGTACAAGATATTTCATTTAATAATACTAATAAGTATTTCGGCTTTGGTTTATAAAAAGTTGATTGGTGTAATGAGGTAAAAACACACATAATATAAATATGGTATAATATAGAGATGAAAAGAGAAGAATTAGAAGAAGAAATTCGTCAGGTTATTCTTTCGTCTGTTGAAGTCGATGGATTAACTGCTGATGATTTGCCGGCTGATAAGCAATTATTCGGCGATGGGGTTGGCCTTGATAGTATTGACGCGCTAGAAATTGGTGCAGCGCTTCGAAAGAAGTATCAAGTTAAGTTTAAGGCTAATTCAGAAGAAAATCGTGAGCATTTTCGCTCAATTTCAACTTTAGCTACATTTATTGCGGCGAATGCTCAAATCGCCATTGAAGGTTAAATTATGAAGACAAAAGAAGAAATTATTAAGGAAATTTCATCAGTTCTTGTGGATGAATTTGAATGCGATGCCGCTAAAGTTAATGCAGACGCTCGACTTTATGAGGATTTAGACCTAGATAGTATTGATGCTGTAGATCTCGTCGTTCGCTTGCAGCAACAAACAGGCATTAAAGTTGCAGCTGAAGACTTTAAATCGATTCGTACTCTCGGCGATGTAGCTGAAGTAATTGAGCGTCTTTTAGCTAATCAGCCTAAGTGATAGTATGGGTAAGCTTCGTCTGATGAGCGTATTGCGCATCGTGTTGATGCCAGTGCTTGTTTGGGCGATATACCTTTTAAAGGGCAACCTATGGTTTCGGTTATATCCGGCTATAATGGTTGCTCTAGCTTTTTTATGTTTTTTTGTGTCTTTATTTAAAACACCACTCATAGAAGTTATAGCTCGTCGCATGGGCGAAGATATCGATAATCGTGCGAAGAGGTATTGTAGAAATGTAACGCGTGTATGGGCGGCTTTTTTGGCGGTACATTTTCTTGTAACTCTAGCTACTGTTTTCGCTTCGTATGAGGTGTGGGTGTTTTATAATGGGGTTTTGGCGTATATTATGATGGGGCTCTTGTTGGTAGGAGAGTTTATAGTTCGTCGGAGAGTTCGTCGTGGCTGAGGTTGTTTTTAATACTTCTGGATCAACCGGCGATGCGAAACGTATTGTTCGCACAGAGGAATCGTTAAGTTTAGATGCATCTTCAATCGTCGCTACATTCTCTGATATTTGGTCTTCGCGACCTACGGTTGTAGCGTCTGTACGCCCAGAACACATGTATGGTGCTCTTTGGCGCGTGCGCGTTCCAGCTATTGCTGGTTCAGTAGTTGATCCAGCAATTATTACATCTGTTGAAGAGCTTTCAGCTAAGTGTTTAAAATATAAGAAGGTTGTTTTTGTTACAACACCTTCGTTTTTAGAAAAGGCCCTTCATCATCCAGATTTTGAGAATTTGAAAGGCTTTTTTATTGCTATTATCACATCTGGTAGTCTGTTGCGTAGCGAGACATCTAGCGCTGTTACTCAAAAGCTTGATTGTTGTCCAACTGAGATTTTCGGCAGTACCGAAACGGGAACTGTAGCCTATCGACGTCAAAATCAAGGAGAATTGTGGAACGTTGTTGATAATGTGAAGCTCTCGACATTAGAAGACGGTCAACTGATTGTGGATTCATCGTATGCGATGGAGCGACCATATATTATGGGTGACATTGTAAGGCTTGAGAATTCTAAAACGTTTTCGTTAATTGGGCGAGCTAATCGACGAGTAAAAATCCTTGAGCGTTATGTATCGCTATCAGAGGTAGAAGCGGCGTTTCTCGCCCATCCTTTTGTATCTCGTGTTCGCGTAGAGACTACATTAGATGCTGTGCCGCGCTTAGGTGCGCTGATAGTTCTTTCTGAAAAGGGAATAGAAGTTTTATCTAAAAGTACTTATGCTAAGTTAGCTTCATTGTTTAGGCGAGATTTGGCGGATAAGATGGAGAGCTTTAAGTTTCCGCGGCGAATGCGCTTTGTGCGTCAATTGCCAACTAACGAGCAAGGTAAAACTACTGTTCAATCTGTTCGTTCGTTGCTTAATAATTGGTCTGAAGAGCCCGTCGTCTTATCATGGAAGGCTACAGCAGATGAGTTGACTGCACGCTTGGTATTTCCTAAGGATATGAAATGCTTCCAAGGGCATTTCCCGTCATTCCCTGTTTTGCCGGGTGTAGCCCAGCTTTTCTTTTTAAGGTATTTTAGTACTCAAGTATTCGCTGATTTTCCTGAAACAGTAACTTATAAGCGTTTAAAATTCCAGAAGGTAATCTTGCCGTCTAAAGAGGTTACTCTTGTTGTTGCTCGAAAGGGCGAAGGATCTTTTGGTTTTTCAATTTCGGGAGAGTCAGGTATGTGTTCTTCTGGGATTGTTGAAAGGAGCGTCTTATGATGAAGCATATAATTTTTGTGATTTTTAGTGCATTTTCTTTATTGGTAAATGCAACGGAAATTCCAACTTCCTGCGTTAGTGCGCTTCGTCGTGCGCTTAGCTCCAGCGCAGAATGGACGATGAAGCGTCAGTTAGCTGATTCCAAGCGCGTTTTTGTGACAACTGGAGTCGTTGATTGTATTGTGGGCGATCGTATTGACTGGAAGGTTCTTTATCCGTTTAGTTCCTCTGTGTCAATGACGACTAATGCTATGGTGTTTGTAGATGAAGATGGCGAGCGGATTAAGCCCCTCGAAAAGTTACCATATTATAACGAGATTCGTCTGCGTACCGATTCGTTTGCCAAAGGTGATATTAAAGCATTTGATGGATTATTTGATGTTGAAGTTAATTCGCATTCGAATGGCGAGTGGCGCTTAACTTTTACTCCTGAGAATCGAGCGATGCGAAGGCTTTTTACGTCGGCTATACTTTCAGGAAAGGAAGAGTTAACTTCAGTTTTGCTGAAGTCTGAGGATGGTGGATTCTCCGAAATTCGCTTTAAGGAGATTAAGCGTGCTCGGTAAGCGTTCTATAATAGCGTTACTCGTTCCTGTTATCCTAGCGATAGCCTGTGGATTAGTACTTTTTATTAATCCGATAGATTTTAAAACTTCCTTGTACGATGTTGTAGGTCCAAAGGCTGACGCTCTTCCTGTAGCTGTACGTGTGCATTCATCGCGTTTAGTGCCAATTATGGTATCATCTAAAGACGCGTCTTTGGCGAGGGATGTTGCTGATAGCGTAGCTAAGCTTTTACCTACCAATTATTGTAAATCAATTCGTTATAAGTTTGATAGCTCAACTTTATCAGATTTGCTTTCGATGTATCGAGCGCGTGGCGCAGGTTTAGTTTCGCCGCGAGATGAGGAATTACTTAAGACAGTTGAAGGTCGAGAGCGTATAGCTCGTGCAGCTGTCAGACGATATTATTCCTCGCCTATTCCTCCGCTCTTTTCGCCTTCAGATGATCCGTTTTGCTTACTTGATTCTTTTGTAACTTCGTTACCTGTTTCTTTTTCAGGATGGTCGGCGTTAGATGGTGTATTGACGGCTCGGCGTGATGATATAACCTATGTTTTGATCCTTGTTGAATTATATTCTTATGTTGCTGAGGATACTGATAAAGTAATAGAATTTAAAGATGTTCTTGATGATATTTTTACATTGGTTCATAACCCTAAAGTTGAGATAAATCCGTGTGGAGTACCATTACATACTGCTATTACTGCTAGTAAATGTAAAAACGAAATTGATTGGCTTACTTGGTTTTCGCTTGGTTTTATCGCCATTTTATCTGTAATCGTTTTTCGCTCTGTAAAATGGTTGCCGTTTTTACTTGCATCGTTAGTTGTTTCGGCGCTAGCAGGGATTATAGTTTTAGCGATTGCGTTTCCGTTTATCCATATGGTTACGATTGTCTTTGGGACAACTATACTAGGTCTTGTCATTGACTACTCTTTTCATTGGCTTTTGCAGGATTCTAGTGTATTGCGTCAGACTAAAAGGAATCTTTTAATTTCTTTTTTAACGACTGAGATTAGTCTTTTGCCATTGATGTTATCTTCTCTACCGGTACTTAGACAATCTGCCGTTTTTTTAGGGGTAGGTCTTTTAGTCGCGTTACTTTATGTTCTTTTCTGTTATCCTTCTCCTGTAGTGAGTCTTGCAAAGTCGCGTTTTGGTGTAATTAAGATGCCATTATCATTCGTTATTTTAGGTGTTATTCTTATAGTTAGTGTTGTTGGTTTATGTGGGGTAACATTTAAAACAGATCCAATGTCTATTTATAAGCCTCCAAAGATATTAGCTGAGTCGGAGAGGGTTTTCTCAGAGTTAAGCGGCACTCAAGGTGAGGAACGCGGATTTTATGTTATTTCAGAAGGGGATAGTCTGGAGGAGCTTCTTTCGCGTGAAGCGAAGCTTGATTTATCGATTGAAACTCCTCGTCTTTCACGATTTTTGCCTCCTCTTGAAAATCGCATTAAAAATTATGAGAATATTGAAAAGCTTTATAAAGAGCATGCCTTACGTCAGAGCGAGCGGTTGGGGGTTTCATCTCTAGCGTTAAAATCATTACCTCAACCATGGACATGGGGTGATGTTCCTTCGTCGGCGGAGGCGTTTGTAGGGGATAAGTCGTTGCGAATTCCCTCTGCGCTTGCACCTAAGAATGCGCTCCCCGAAGGTGTTCGCTTTTATGCGCCGCGAATAATCTTAAGCGAAATTCTTACCTCTCTAGCTGATGAAGCTCGTCTAAGATTGTTAATTTCACTTGGGGTTATGTTTATAGCTCTTATTGTATTTTGTCGTTATCGAGCTTTTGCGATTATTTTTCCATCTATTATAGCGTTACTATCTGTTATTGGATTTCTTGGCCTTTTAGGGGAGAATGTAACATTGTTCCATTTATTAGCCTGCTTTTTACTAATTGGCATGGGCGTTGATTATACTGTATTTTTACATAGCGGCGTTTCTCATGCGCTTAAGCCGGCGCTCGCTTCTTTATTGACAAGTGTTGCGGGTTTTGGTGCGCTTTTGTTTGTTTCGTTCCCGGTTGTGAATGCGTTCGGCTTTGTATTGGCGATAGGGTTGCCAATAGCATTTTTCTCGGCTCTCGTAACTGCTCCATCGAATAAAAGTGAAACTGAATATGGTGCTTCGCCAATTGGTTTGGAGATTCTCTATTTTGTGTATTGTGTTTTTGTTCTTAGATTTTTGCATTTTCTTGCTAAATGTGCGGGATTGTCAATTTGGCTCTCTTCTCGTTCCGTCCGCCGAGCATCTCCTTCATGGAAAAAGCTAGTTCAATTTACTCAATCGTTAGCTGATAAGCTAGTTGTTATGGCTGATTCTCGTAGGCTGCCAACAGTTGAATTGGAAGATTCTAAAGAAGCACGTCAGTTTATAGATGACGTAGCATCTCGTAAAGGGGTTTTTGTATTGTCATCCCATTGTGGAACTATTGAGGTTTTAGCAGCTCTGGGATCATGCGAGGCTATATTTCATGCGTGGATGGAATTTGAGCGCACATCAGTATTTAATAAGTTTTATCTTCGCCATGCTAAACGTAAAAAAGTGGTTATTCATCCGATTTCCTCGTTTGGTCCAGAGACAGTATTTATGGCTGGCGATGCGCTCGATGATGGTGATTGCCTTGTGATGGCTGGCGATCGAGGTTTTGGGCGTAAGCGCAAAGTTAAGTTTGGCTTAGGCGAAATAGAATTATCTGAAGGAGCATTTCGTTTTGCGCGCGCATTAACGCATCCTGTATATTTTGTGGCATGCGTTTCGGTTGGAGCTTGTAAGTATAAGGCTATAATACGTAGATTATCGACTGAGAATCTAGATTTAATGTGCAATGAGTATGCTAATATTCTATATGAGGTAACAAGTGCATATCCAGATCAATGGTTTAAATGGGAGGGGGCTTAATAAAATGCAAGAGAATTACTTATTGACTGATTTAGGTATAGTTTCGGCTCTTGGTGTTGGAGTTGAAGAAACTAAAAAGCGTCTTTTTTTAGGCGACAGTTCAGGAATGAAGGAACTAACATCTCTTTCGGGTGGCGATAGAACAGTCTTTGGATTTGCGCCCCTAGCTAAAGAAGAGTTTGACTCTTCGCCAACTCGAATTGGCGCTCTTATAGATGCTGCTATGATTCAGCTTAACGGAGCTATTGAAAAATTGCGATGCGATAATCCTAAGTGTACGATTGGTGCAGTTATAGGAACTAGTAATTCTACTATGGAGGAGTTTACTGATAATCCTACTAGAATTGATATGGCGTATCCTGTGTCGCGTTTGAGAGAAAAGTGGGGCGTTAATGGGCCAGCGTGGGTTGTATCTACAGCGTGTTCATCGAGTGCGAAGGTTTTTGCATCAGCGCGTCAGCTTATAGCTAATGGGCTATGCGATGCTGTGATAGTCGGTGGAGCTGATGCGTATACTCGAACAGTTGTCGAAGGCTTTCATGCGCTCGAAGCGCTTTCTCCGAATTTGACGCGTCCACTGGATGCTGATCGTGATGGTATTAATTTAGGTGAAGGCGCGGCATTCTTTATTCTTCGTAAGGGTAGTGCGGATGAAAATTCTGTCGAGCTTCTTGGCGTAGGTGAGAGCTCTGACGCGCACCATCTAACTGCGCCTGATCCCGAAGGGCGTGGCGCTGAAATGTCAATGCGTAATGCATTATTAGACGCTAAGCTTAAGCCTGAAGATATTGATTATGTTAATTTGCATGGAACAGGTACTACTTATAATGATTCCATGGAGTGTGCTGCTGTTCGAAGAGTTTTTGGAGATAATGTTGCAGTTTCTTCAACAAAACCTCTTACAGGTCATTGTTTAGGCGCTGCAGGCGCTATCGAAACTGCGCTTTGTTGGATTGCGCTAAATAGCGCTAAAGGCTTACCACCGCATTGCTCAGCGTCTATAGATCGAGAAATCGCGCCATTCCCAGTGCCGCGAGTAGGTGATAAAACTGAAATTAGGACGGCGCTGACGAATTCATTCGCTTTTGGAGGTAGTAATTCAACCGTTATTTTAGCTAAAGTCTGATTTAGTTGTGTAATATGGTAAATATATTGTATAATTTTAGTGATGAGTAAAAATGAAAGTTTAGAAAGTTTATTGCCTCAGGCTCATCCGATGATTTTATTGTCGGGTTATGAAGCGCCATCATCCCCAGATGTAGTTGAAACATGGGTTGATGTTTCGTCTTCTTCACCTTTTTTTATTTCAGAAAACGATGGTGTTCCAGGGTGTGTGGCATTAGAATATATGGCTCAGTCTATGGCGCTTTGTGTTGGCTTTATACATCGCAGTAAAGGCTTGCCTCCTAAACTTGGTTTTGTGTTAGGGTCACGAAAATTTGAAATTTTTATTCCCTTTTTTAAAAATGGTGAGCGTTATCGGGTTAGAGCTGAATGCACATACCAAGATGAGTCATTCGGATCTTTTAACTGTTCGATAGTAGATTGTTCTGGCGCGGTCGTTGCAACAGCTCAAATGACGGCATTTCAACCTGAAGGTGAGGTAACAGTAGAGAGTTTGGAGGCATTTGCATGAAAAAAGTGATAATTACCGGTTCAAGTAGAGGAATCGGGCGTGCTATTGCGATTAATTTAGCGAGAGCTGGGTATGATCCAGTTTTGCACTGCGTTAAAAATCGTGATGCATTAAAGTCTGTAGCTGATGAAATCCGTTCTCTAGGAGCTACAGGTGATATTTTACAATTTGATATAGCCGATCGTGCAGCTACTCAAGCGGCTCTTACAGCTTGGGTAGAGGCTAATGGCGCTCCGTTTGGAGTTGTTCTTAATGCTGGTATTGCGGATGATGCGCCATTCCCTGGCTTAGAGGATGATCAGTGGGATCGTGTACTAAGGACGGATCTTGATGGATTTTATAATGTTCTTAAGCCTCTAGTTTTGCCGATGGTCCAGGCTCGAACACGCGGTAGGATTATAGCTCTATCATCTATTTCTGGTGTAATCGGTAATCGAGGCCAAACGAATTATTCAGCGGCTAAAGCTGGAATAATAGGAGCTGCTAAAGCGTTGGCTGTTGAACTCGCTAGGCGTAATATTACCGTTAATTGCGTAGCTCCTGGTGTTATTGAGACCGAAATGATCGAAGGTGTATTTGCCGAAGAAGCTATGAAGATGATTCCGATGAGACGATTTGGTAAGCCAGAAGAAGTCGCGGCAGTTGTTAAATTTCTTCTTTCAGAAGAAGCTGCATATATTACGCGCCAAGTTATTCAAGTAAATGGAGGTATGTTTTAATGCGTAGAGTAGTTGTAACAGGAATGGGAATTGTCAGTTCCCTAGGTCATTCTATTGAGGCAGCTTATGAACGGCTTAAAACGCCGCGAAATTGTGTAGAGTCCTCTGAAGATCTAAAGGGTTATAAAGGCCTTCAGACATGCCTTTGGGCGCCTTCGCATTTTGAGCGTCCAAGCGAATATAACCGTAAAGTCGTTAGAACCATGAGCCCTGTATCTATGATGGCGCTTTTTGCTACTGAGCAGGCTCTTGCTCAAGCCGGTCTTAAAGATAGTCCCATAATTAAAGGCGGGCGTCTAGGTGTGGCATATGGCTCATGTTCTGGTGGTGTTGACGCCAATGCTGACTTTTATAGCGTACTGATGAATCGCGAAATTAAAAATGTTACCAGCGCGACATATATAAAGATGATGGCCCAGACTTGCGCCGTTAATTTATCAGTACATTTAGGTACGACTGGTAGACTTTTGCCAACTGGTACGGCCTGTACATCGGGTTCATTGGCTATTGGTGAAGCTTGCGAGGCTATTAAGTTTGGCCGTCAGGATGTTATGATTGCGGGAGGCGCCGAAGAATTCAGTGCTACTCAAGTTGCGGTTTTTGATACATTATTTGCAACTTCTCGCTTGAATGAAGATTTTGGTTCGACTCCACGCGCTTTCGATAGTAGTCGTGATGGTCTGGTAATTGGTGATGGTGCGGCAACTCTTATTTTAGAAGAGCGAGAGCATGCTCTTCAGCGAGGAGCGACAATTTTAGCTGAAATCGTCGGCTTTGCCACTAATACAGACGGTCGTCATGTTACTCAGCCCAATGCCGAAACTCAAGCGATAGCGCTTCGACTCGCTCTTGATGATGCTAAGCTTTCGCCTTCGGATATTGGGTATGTAAATGCCCATGGAACAGCTACAGAGTTAGGTGATATAACCGAGGGAACGGCATTAGCGTCGGTATTTGGGTCTTCGCGCCCATTAGTAAGTACAATAAAGAACTATACGGGTCATACACTTGGCGCGTGTGGTGCGATTGAAGCTGCCATGACTATTGAAATGTTGCGTCATGGATGGTTCGCTCCTAATCTTAATCTTGTAAATCCTGATCCACGTTGCGGTGAACATAATTTTATTATGGGCGAGGGCTCCGCTAGTGATGCTCAGTTCGCTATGTCGAATAATTTTGCATTTGGCGGGGTTAATACATCACTTATTTTCAGTAGAGTATGAATCGTATAGTAACACTTAAAGAGTATTTTATTCTAAATCCAAACGAAGAGCCTGACGTATCGTTTGTGCCGGCGTTAGTCCGTAGGCGATTTTCGCCATTGCAGAAGATATATTTCGCTCTAGCAAATAAAGTAGAAATCTCACCTGCTCAGAACGCTGTTTTTTCGACGCGTGATGGTGAAGATACCTTAACGCGTCGCCTCGTTGATGAGTTTCATGATGATGGTACTGTTTCTCCCCATAGATTTAGTACTTCTGTATATAATGCTGCTCCAGGACTTTGGAGTGTATATACTAAAAATACAGCTTCATATACAGCTGTCGCTTCGGGTGAAGATTCTATCGAAAGTGGTCTTATCGAAGTATTTTCGTCTAAGATGCCTGGACTTTTTGTTTATGCCGAAGAGACGGATGGCGGTTATGGTGCGTCATTTTTTATTAGCGATGATGATTTAGGGCGTAAATTAGAAGTAGTCGATGGATCTTCAAAATCCGAGTCGATCACATTTAGTAACTTAATAAAGTTTTTAAAAGGCGAATTGAAAGTTCTTGAAGGGCGTTGGATTACGCTTAAGGATATTTCGTGAGAAGAATAAGGCTAGTTGTTAGAGGGGCGCTCTCGCTCCTACTATTTGCCATGTTTGGTATTGGTGGTATCTTAATATCACCAATAGCTCTTATTTTGCGCTCACCGCGTTATTGTCAGCGATTAGTTCGTGCGCTTTGGATTCCATTAGTCGGTTTATTTAGATTTTTTGGGATTATAGGTGTAGATTCTAAAAATCTTTCAACCGATATAAGAGGTTGCGTTATAGCTGCCAATCACCCATCTCTTATAGATGTAGTCTTAATAACCGCTCTTATTCCGCGTACACTTTATGTTGCTAAGTCGTCCCTATTGCGTAATCCTTTTATGGCGACGATTGTTCGCCATACTTCATTACCTGTAGATGAGAATTTGCCCGAAGCAGTCGTTCCGTATTTATCTAACGGTTGGAATGTTCTAGTTTTTCCCGAGGGTACGCGCTCTCCCATTGAAGGGGGTATGCACCCATTCCATCGCGGAGTCGCGCAACTCATTTTGCGCACAGGCGCGCCGCTCGTTTGTTTAGGTGTCTCCTTGACGCGAAAAATACTGTCTAAAAATCAATCCCCATGCGATATGGGCGAAAAGCGCGTTATTTATACGCTTAAGAGTGATGCGCCAACGCGCCACGTGCCCGATAGCGCGCGAGCTCTTCGCCCTCAGGCTGTTGCGCTGACAGGCGAAATCTATAATCGAATCAATATGTTAATGCGCAACGAAAAAAACGGGGAATAAAATTATTAAAATTCCGCATTGACATTCGAGATATATATATGATAAAATGTCTCTCGTTTTAGGGCTATTAGCTCAGTTGGTTAGAGCGCTTCCTTGACATGGAAGAGGTCAGTGGTTCGAATCCACTATAGCCCACCATTAAAGTAGAATGAACCGCCGAGTGATGGCGGTCTTTTTTTATATTTTTTTGTCAGTTTTTTATGATAAGATTTCCTATATCTATGTACTAATTAAAAAAAGGACTTAATTATGAAAAATATTTCTAAGAAAATTATTTTGATTCTGTTTTGTGCTACTGCGGTTTGTGCTGTAGAGGCTAAGTCAACATATCGTGATTCACTTGGACGTAAGCAGGGCTCGTCGGAGGTCGATCGCTACGGTAAGACTACATATCGTGATTCTCTCGGTCGTAAACAAGGTACATCGGAGACTGATCGTTATGGTAAGACAACATATCGTGATTCTCTCGGCCGCAAGCAAGGTACATCAGAGACCGATCGTTATGGAAAGACGACTTTTCGTGATGCGCAGGGGCGCAAACAGGGTACGATGGAGACGGATCGCTATGGAAAGACGACTTATCGTGATGAACAGGGTCGTATTATTGGAACGTCTACAACCGATCGCTACGGTAAAACTACTTACCGCGATGCGCAAGGGCGCATTCAAGGTTCAAAACAATAATTGGCGAGTGCGTACTTTTATTTAAGCAGCCAGTGCAGCAGCTTGTTGAAGAGCTGTGATTTATACGGCTGATAGCGGATTGGTAAATCGATCCAAGTCTTTTTATCGATAATGGATTTAGCGTGTGAAAACGCATTAAATCCAACTTCGCCGTGATACGCGCCCATTCCGCTTTGGCCTACTCCGCCAAACCCCATTTCGCTCGTCGCTAAGTGGATTACAACATCGTTTATGCATCCGCCGCCGTATGAAAGTTCACTTGTGACGCGTTTTATTTTCTTTTTGTCGCTTGAGAAGATATACAATGCGAGCGGCTTTTCCAATGTCTTTAGCTCAGCAATGACTTTGTCAAAGTCATCGTAGGAGAGAATCGGCAAAATCGGTCCGAAGATTTCTTCTCTCATAATTGCGTCTTCGCGCGTCACCTTATCCATAACAGTGGGCGCGATTTTGCATTTTTGAGAATCGTATTCACCGCCGTGAATGACCTTCGTTCTGTCGATAAGCTTAGTTAAGCGTTCAAAGTGTTTGGCATTGATGATTTTACCGTAATTCTCGTTCTTTAACGGTTCGGTGCCGTATTGCTTAGTAATCTCATTCTTGAGCGCTTCTACAAATTCATCCTTAACGGAACTGTCGCACAAAATATAATCTGGCGCGACGCACGTCTGGCCG
>JAGBTH010000101.1 GCA_017631385.1 Kiritimatiellia bacterium | reverse complement strand
GCTTTTTAATCATTTTATAATACTTGCGAACTTTCGGCCAATCGCGGAACTGAAGGGCGAGCGACATTCCCATACCGCGAAACATATCAGCCGAAGGCAGAAACTCAGTTTCAGGAGCTGCCGCGTAAGCATCGAACATCCCATAAAGCGCCGTGCGCATATCGGGCGTAATAAAGCGCTCCAGCGCATTCGACTGAATCGCATTATCAGCCTCAGCCACTAGAATCTTTTCAAATGCAGCAGCTGCCGCGGTATACGAAAATGTTGAGCGAACATCAACATTTGTAGCGCATTGCATTAAGAAATCTCTCAAGAATGTTGTAGAGCCGCCCCAACGCGAAGTTCTAAAATGTACAAAGTGTTGGATTTGCTCTGCACATTCATCGAGTGAATTAGAAACAGCTAAACTACACCACGAATATGTATCAGCCTCAGAAACAGCACACGACGAGCCCGATAAGCGTGCTAACATCATAGGCGCACGCGCTCCCTGAGGGCGCAACTTAACAGCCGCTAAAAGATTAGATGCCGCGATTTCGTTATTATCCTGAAAACCCTTCCAACCCTCCTCCGTAACATCTCTCGCCCATCCCGAGCCGCGAGCTTCGAATGCCGCGTCCATAGCCCGCTCAGCGATCATACAGCGCGAGAGATACTCATTACCGACTTTCTTAGGGAGTATCGGTGGTATTATTACTAATTCCTCCAGTCTTTCCAAAATTCTATAGTCAGCTTTTTTAAAGACGTCGACTATCTTATCCGTAGTATATTTTTCAAGTGCCGCGCAAGCATCTTGATACGGCTTAACAGGATCGCTCTTGCGCACTTTTAATTTATGCTTTTCGGCCTTACAAAGATAAGATTTTAAAATAAATCCTAAAATCGGTTCACGCTTAAAATTATGAACTCTCATCGTTTCTTTAAAAATCATTCTCCCAATCCAATATTTTTGATCATACGTACGAGAGTGATAATAAAGTATCGCTACAGCTGTATCACAAGAATCTTTACGCCAAAGCTTTTCGGCCAATGCACACTCCTCACCTGTGGGGAACTCTAATCTGCCTGTAGATAAATACCTCGCTAATGCCCACCTAACCTTTCGAACATCATCAGCAGTCTTTTTATCCATCTTCTTCGTTGGAACGAAAGTATCAACGATGTGTTTTTTATAAAATGGCATAGCGACCTTTGCGAAATACTCACTATCTACCTTACCTTCACCCGCTTTAGGAATAGTAACGCGATTGATCTTACGTTCGACCTTCTTAGTAGATTCCGACTCCTTACGTAATTTTTCGATTCTTTTCGCCTCCTTTTCGACATCCATTTTTGCCGCGCTTTCGAAGCTCATCATCATAAAATCAACTTCTTCTGATAATTCCTCTTTTTTCTCCAAAATCTCATCGGGGACATTTAGTTTCGCTAATTCATCAGATGTCGCCTTTACTTTAGGCAAGTACTTATTAGCTATACTCTTATATTCTTGAAGCCACTTTTTATAATCAGTAGGCTCTAAAGTCTTAACCTTCGCAGTGATTTCATCCCTACTCTCCTCGC
>JAGBTH010000100.1 GCA_017631385.1 Kiritimatiellia bacterium | reverse complement strand
CACAATTACGACGGATAATAAGACTGGCGTAGTATTCTGTGATCTTACAGACTGGCGCTCCTCTAAGAATGGTGATAGCGTACCTGGCAGTATAACAATGCGAAACTGCACTCTCGGTAACGGAATTGCATACGGCGTAGGTTGCAGTAATCTCAAGCGCTTCAATGGTAACCTACCTCTTGGCCAAGACCCAACTAAAAAACTTACCTTTAAGATCGAAAAAAATAAAATGGCTAAAGGCACTATAGATTTAGGACCAATGCCAAAGCGCGTTGACAAGCCTAAAAAATAAGACGCAAAACAAGTTACTTATTCTTTTTAAGTTCTTTAATTTTATCGCGTAAATAGGCGGCGCGTTCAAACTCGAGATTGTCGGCCGCCTCGAGCATTTCTTTAGTAAGCTCAGCTATAAGATCTTGAGTAGAAGTTATCTTCTCGTCTGTAATGGTCGAAGCGAATGAGTTCTTATTAGAAGCCTTGAAAAGATAAGAAGACTCGTTTATCGAGCGCTTTACACTCTTAGGAACTATACCGTGAGCTTCATTGTAGGCAATCTGCTTTTCGCGGTTAGACTTTGTAATCTTTAGAAGCTCTTTAATCGCGTCGGTTTTCTTATCGGCATAAAGAATGACGCGGCCGTTCACATGACGCGCCGTACGGCCAGCCGTTTGGACGAGCGAAGTAGTCGATCTAAGAAAACCCTCTTTATCAGCATCTAAAATCGCCGCGAGCGCGACTTCGGGTAAGTCGAGACCTTCTCTTAAAAGGTTGATGCCGACTAATACATCAAACTCGCCCTTTCTTAAACGCTGAAGAATCTCAACACGTTCAATCGCATCGATATCGCTATGGAGATATTCGACCTTAATCCCAACTCCATGGAGATAATCGGTCAAATCCTCCGATGAGCGCTTTGTAAGCGTTGTAACAATAACTCTATCACCACCATCAACAACCTTACGGATTTCGTCTATTAAATCGTCAATCTGATTTTTAAGGGGGCGAATCTCGATAACGGGATCGAGAAGCCCTGTTGGACGGATAACCTGCTTAGCGAATGTTTTAGCCTCGGCGCATTCGTAATCGCCCGGAGTCGCCGAACAGAATACGACCTGCGAAACCTTATTATTAAATTCGTCAAATTTTAGCGGTCTATTATCTTTAGCGCTTGGAAGTCTAAAGCCGTACTCAACGAGCTTATCCTTTCGCGCCTGATCGCCGTTGTACATCGCTCTTACTTGGGGAACGGCTACATGGCTTTCGTCGATAATCGTTAAAAACCCTTCAGGGAAATAATCGATAAGGCACTCAGGAGCCGAGCCAGGTGCACGACCCGAGAGAGGACGCGAATAATTCTCAATACCGTTACAGTACCCTAATTCGCGCATCATCTCAATATCGTATTCCGTTCGCTCCTTGATGCGCTGCGCTTCAAGAAATTTATTTTTAGAGGAGAAGAATTCAAGTCGCTCTTTAAGTTCCGCCTCAATTCGCGAGAACGCCGCCTCCATTTTCTCCTTACCCATTACGAACTGTTTAGCGGGAGTCACGACTACCGCCGGCATCGTAACGCCGCACTTACCAGTTAATGGGTCGAGCTCTCGAATCGAATCAACCTCTTCGCCAAAGAACTCTATCCTTATCGCCTTAGTCTCGTATGCTGGAAATATATCGACAATATCGCCGCGCACTCTAAATACGCCCGGTGTAAATGACATATCGTTTCGCGTATACTGCGCCTCTACGAGCCGCTCGATAAGTCGTGAGCGCCCTAAACTCGAACCTACGTCGATCTTAACGGCGAGATCACGATATTCATCGGATTCGCCGAGACCGTAAATACAACTAACAGAGGCAACGACGATAACGTCCTTGCGGGCGATTAGCGCGTTCGTCGCGGCGAGGCGGTAGCGCTCAATCTCATCGTTGATCGATGCGTCCTTCTCGATATATGTATCCGTCTGAGGGATGTACGCCTCGGGCTGATAATAATCATAATACGAAATAAAATACTCTACCGCATTTTCGGGAAAGAACTCCTTAAGTTCCGAAAAAAGCTGCGCGGCGAGCGTCTTATTGTGAGAGAGTATTAAAGTCGGGCGATTCCACGCGGCAATTAGATTGGCCATTGTAAACGTCTTACCAGAGCCCGTAACGCCCTGAAGAACGAGCCTATCGTCGCCGCGCTCAAGACCCTTAAGTAAAGCCGCCACAGCCTCGGGCTGATCGCCCGTAGGCTTAAATGGCGACTTTAACTTAAAGAGTCTATCAGCCACGCTTTTAGCGATTTACAAACCACTCTAAAGTTCTGCGGCAGGCATCAAAATTAAAGCCCTGCTTCATCGCCTTAGAATGATGGAACTTATCAAAAAACTCCTTATGCTCCTTCT
>JAGBTH010000099.1 GCA_017631385.1 Kiritimatiellia bacterium | reverse complement strand
GCTCTTTTATGTATGGCATTTTAGCGGCAATATTAAGGAGGTGGCTTTTAATTTCCCGATGGCTGCGGGCCATCTTTGGTTTGTGCCGATGCTAGTTGGTCTATATCTTTTAATGCCGCTTCTCTCGCCTTGGGCTGAAAGAGCGAGTAGACGCGAAATTAGCGGATGGATTTGCGTATGGTTATTTACAACTCTATTTCCATATCTTCGTCGTTTATCGCTATCTGTTCTCGGAGATCCGTCATTTGGTTCGGTAGCATATTTATGGGGTGAATGCCCTTGGAATGAGTTTGGTGCGTTTCAGTATGTGAGTGGATTTTTCGGGTATATGTTAATCGCGCTTTATTTCCGCAAGTTCGTAGGTGAGTTATCTTGGACTAAAACATTAACTGTCGCGTTACCACTTTTCGCCGCGGGCTTCGCTATTATGGTCGGCGGATTTTATTTTAGGCTTCCTGGATGGGATTTTCCTGTTCGCGCTCCATACGCTACGGCTGTCGATCTTGAAATGAGCATTGAATATTGCTCAATAGGCGTAACCGCGGCAGTTGTAGGGTTATTTATGATTATAAGAAAGTTTACAGCAGATGGAGCGATCTATCGCCGCGTGATTGTACCGCTCTCGGAGGCTAGTTATGGAACGTATTTAATCCACATGATTGCGCTCGCGCCAGTTAGTGAGTATTTCAAGGGCGTTTTACCGATGCCACTCGCAGTTATTTTAGTAGCGGCAATAGCGTTTATCTCATCATCAGTTGTAAGCCTTATTGTACGTAAGATCCCATTTATTGGTAAATATCTTATGGGTTAAGATGATATAATATAGGCAGACGAATCATAGGAGGAACGAAATGAATGTTGATAGAAGAGATTTTTTAAAGTCTACAGCTTGGATGGGCGCTTTAGCTATGGCGGCTGGTTGTGTAGGCAATAATCTTAAAATGTTCGCGCCGTGCGGAGCTCCGATGCAGGGTTTCGCGCTTAAGCCGATGAAGAAGGTGCGCGTGGCGTGTGTGGGCGTCGGCGTTAGAGGGAGCGCGGCACTTCGTAGAATATCTACTTTACCAGGTACTGAGATCGCGGCGATTGCAGATTTATTCCAAGATCGCGTCGATACGGAAGTTAAGTGGCTTAAAAATCATAAAAAGCCAGCTCCCGCGATAGCTGTCGCTGGACCTGAGGGCTATAAGCGGATTTGTGATTCTGATAAGGTTGATGTAATTTATAATGTTACGCCTTGGCATTTACATGAGCCAATCGCGCGTTATGCGATGGAGCATGGTAAGGTAGTCCTTAATGAAGTTCCAGGCGCTCTTAATATTGATGAGTGCTGGAGTTTAGTCGAGACGAGCGAGCGTACGCGAATGCCGTGTATGATGCTTGAGAATTGCTGCTATGGTGAAGAAGAGATGCTTATGCTTAATATGGTTAAGCAAGGGCTTTTTGGCGAGATTAATCATGGCGAGGCAGCGTACATTCACGATCAGCGCAATCTTCAGTTCGGAGGGCGCTATCATACGATGGATGGAGCTCAAGATCCTATTAAAGCTGGCCGTCCTGGTTGGGCGCTAGATTTTTATTCGAAGTATTGTGGCAATCAATATCCAACTCACGGCTTAGGGCCTGTAGCTAAGTATATGGATATTAATCGAGGGGATGCTTTCGATTATTTAGTTTCGGTTGAATCTAAGCAGTCGTCGTATACTCATTATGCGAAGGAACTTTTTAATGATTGGCGTAAGGATGTTAAAGTTAAAATTGGCGATATCAATACGTCTGTAATTAAGACTAAGCTCGGTAAAACTATTCTACTTCAGCTTGATACTTGTACGCCGCGTCCATATTCGCGATTAAATCTCGTCTCTGGCACTAAGGGTATGGCGATGGGCTATCCTGAATTTAGGGTCGCCTTTGAGAATAAAGCTGGCGATGGTAAAGCGCATGGATTTCAAAGTGACGCGGCGACAGCCGAACTTCGTAAAAAATATCGCCATCCGATTTGGAACGCGGCGGGTGAGGTCGCTAAAAAGATGGGCGGTCATGGCGGTATGGACTTTATTATGGATTTAAGGTGGACATACTGCTTACAATGCGGAATTCCACTCGATACAGATGTTTACGATCTCGCGGCTTGGAGTTCGATGGTTGACCTTACGAGAAGGTCGGTCGAATCTGGTTCTCGCCCGATTGAGTGTCCTGACTTTACGCGCGGCGCCTGGCGCACGACTAAAGGCTTTACGATTGACGATATGGATCTTACGAAATTACCAGGTAACTTTAAGAACATTAAGCGCGATGAGGACGTAGATAAAGTCGCTAAGCAAGAAGGTTTTATTTCGTAAGATTTAAGACTAGGCTCTTTATATGAAGAAGATATTATTATTTCTATCTCTTATATTTTGTTTTGTCGGTTTAAAAGCTGATGAACAGATTATTAATGGCCAAAGAGTAGTTTGTGAGGATGGGGTATGTGTTTTAGTTCCTGTTGAGAATGAAGATAATATCAATGTGAAAGCTGATGGGGCGGCGTTATTAGATGTTAAGCCGCGCTTAGCTCATGGATATATGGACTCAGATGAGTTTATAGCTTTTCTTGAAAATAAGAGCCATAGCTCAATTTTTGAGGGTAAGGCTTGGTGGATAGTTGTTGTATTGATATTATTGGGGGGACTCGCGATGAATTTAACGCCTTGTGTTCTACCGATGATACCAATTAACTTAATGATTATAGGGCGATCTTTTTCGCGCGGCACTTTTTATGGCGCGGGTATTGCGTTTACTTATGGGCTATTAGGCGTTTTAGCTTCGGTTGGGGGGATGGCTTTTGGCGCGATTCAATCGAGCGCGTGGTTTAATGTTGTAGTTGCCATTATCTTTTTAGTTCTCGCGCTTTCAATGTTAGGAGTCTTTTATATCGACTTTTCTAAAAAGCGCAATGATTTCGCGTCGATGCGCGAGAGTATGTGGCCTTGGCTTTTCGCTTTCTTTATGGGCTCTCTTAGCGCGATTTTGGCGGGAGCTTGTGTAGCGCCGATTTTAATAGCGGTTCTTATTCTTACAGCTGATTTATATTCCAAAGGTTTTTATCTCGCTCTTACTTTACCGTTTATCATGGGTTTAGGTATGGCTTTACCTTGGCCTTTCGCTGGCGCGGGGCTACAAGTGTTACCTAAGCCGGGAGCTTGGATGACGAAGGTTAATAAAGTTTTTGGCGTCATTGTTCTATTATTTGCCGCGTATTATGGATATTTAGCGTATGTTGGGTTTAATTATTCCAGTAATTCGCCCGAGAATAAGACGATTGATGATATTATTAAGGTTGATTCTCCGTCTAAATTTTCTTTAGATGGTTTAAAGCGTCCTATAGTAGTTGATTGTTGGGCTACGTGGTGCAAGAACTGCGCGGCGATGGATAATACTACGCTTAAGGATGAGCGAGTAAAAAAGATTTTAAAAGAAAAAGGGTTTACTTTTATAAAGCTTCAAGCTGAAGATATTAACGAGTTAAAAACACTTCGATATTTCGAGGAAGTTAAGGGATTACCTGCATTTATTATTTTTGAATAAACGAGCTAAAAAAGAAAGGTGGATAAAAAGTATGAAAAAGTTAATTACATTAATTGTTTTCGCTTTAACGGCGACATTATTGTTCGCTAAAACATCAACTCCTGATGGGTTTATTGATGATTTTGATATGGCTTTGGAGTCGGCTAAAAAGTCTGGTAAAACAGTATTGGCTGTTTTTTCGGGTAGTGATTGGTGCTATTGGTGTAAGGTTCTTGAGAAAGATTACCTTTCAAAAAAGGAATTTGTTGATGAGGCGTCTAAGAGTTTTGAACTTTGCTTTATTGATTCGCCAAAGGATAAGTCGAGAGTTACGGCTAAGGCAGCATCACGAAATCCTGAACTCTTAAAGAAGTACGCTATTCGTGAGTTTCCGACGATGAAGTTTATTAAATCTGACGGTACAGCGTTTGATGCGCCGCGTCCCAAAGGGGATATAGCGCCTAAAGCCTATGCTGAAGCCTTAATTAAGACTATAAAATATAATCCTTTAGTTGAAAAGCATATTAAGCCTTTTAAAGATGAATTTTCGGCTAAAATACAGCCTTTACATATTAAGCTTTTTCAAATGGAATTTCCATTTTCTAAGAAAACCGAAGAGGAGCAGCGCGCTGCACATTTGGAAGGAGTTAAATTGATCCGCGAAATCGTGACTAAGAGAATTGAGCTCCGAGAAAAATTATTAAAAGCTAAAATCCCTTCTGAAATTGAATACGAAAAGAATGATTTACTTAATCAACTTAATGCAAACTTAGAGGATTTGAAAAAGTTAGCAGAGCTTAAATTTGAAGACGCTAAAAAGCTCTATGGTCAGCCTATTAATAAGCGCACGAAGGGTAAGCTTAAGTAATACTGATTTAAGGATAAAAAATGATAAAAAGCTTTGTAATTATAGCAGTATTAGCGCTTAGTCATATCCTAAGCGCTGAGACTGATTTTCGCATTCGAGATCCATTCGTTCTTGTAGATGGTGGTAAATACTATCTTTATGAGTCTAAACCTTGGTTCGGGGGTACGGGCGTTGGCGTTAGGGTGAGTACTAATCTGGTAGATTGGACCGAAAAAAAGATGGTGATGACCTTACCTAAGGATATTAAGGTTAAAGCTGTTTGGGCGCCCGAAGTTCATAAATATAATGGTAAATACTACCTTTTTGTAACAATTACCGAGGAGAATGGCGTTAGAGAGATTAAGCCAATGAAAGAGGAGGTTGATAAAGCTAATCTCGTGCCGCGCGGAACTTGGGTTTTTATGGCTGATTCACCAGATGGCTCTTTTAAGCCAGTTAAAAAGGGGCCTCTGCCCCCAGCCGATCTTATGACCTTAGATGGAACA
Source organism: Kiritimatiellia bacterium (assembly GCA_017631385.1). Lineage (GTDB taxonomy): Bacteria > Verrucomicrobiota > Kiritimatiellia > RFP12 > UBA1067 > UBA1067. The sequence goes on along the minus strand of JAGBTH010000099.1, from coordinate 8,678 downwards.
CTTTATGTTGAAGATGGTAAGCCTTATATGGTTTATTGTCATGAATGGTGCCAAAATTGGAATGGCACGATAGAATACGCGCCGTTATCTGATGATTTTTCATCATTTACCGCGCCTTCTAAGAAGATATTAGATGCTAAAAGCGCTATGAAGGGCGCGTGGGTTATAACGGATGGTCCGTATTTTTTACGTTCCGAAAAGAGCTCGCGACTTTATATGATTTGGTCTAATGTTATTAAGGGTAATGGTTATTGCGTTTTAGTGCGCTCGTCGCCATCAGGTAAAATCGCTGGTCCCTGGACTAAAGATGAGATACTTTATGGTAAAGATGGCGGTCATGGAATGGTGTTTCGCGATCTTTCGGGGCGCTTACTTTTAACGCTACACCAACCTAATTCATCGCCCAATGAGAGAATGAAGGTCTTTACTTTAGAGGATGATGGTGAAAAACTTAGGTTAAAGAAATAAATCTTATAAATCATGCAAGACAGGATGTCGCATTTTTGGTATAATTTTAGAACTTAAATTTTAAGGAGATAAAATGAACGTTAGCGAAACGTTGGTAAAAGAGCTGAATGAATGCGCGGAGAAGCGCGATTTTGAACTCGCTTTTAAGCTTGTTCGCGAGAATAGGGCGGAACTTGCTAAGAGCGTTGCTCCCGAAGGAATTAAAGACTTGTTGAAGAAGACGACCACTGACCGTCTTCTTCTTTCATTTTTAGAGGGCGCGAATTTTGGCGCGACGCCTCTTGATAAGGCGCTTGTCATTTTAGAAAAGCTTTTAAGCTTTCAGGTTGGCGCTTTAGTTCTTAATGATACATGGGGTTTAGGTACAGTTAAGCGCCTTGACTATTTCTATCGTAAGATTACTGTTGATTTTAAGACTAAGCGTGGTCACCAGTTTTCTTATGCTGCGGCGGTTGATATGCTTGAAGTTCCTTCTGAGGATCATATTCTCGTTAAGCGCCATGCCGATCCTGAAGCGTTTGAAGCGATGCTAAAGGATAAGCCCGCTGATTTTGTTAAGGCTGTTCTTAAGAGCTATGGTGATATGCCAATTACAAAGCTCGAGACAATCTGTGTCAATAACGGTTTTGTTAAGGCTGTTAACTGGAAGAAGTTCTGGGAGGTCGTAAGAGCTGAGTTGCGTAAAGATCAGCTAGTTGAGATACCTGTTAAGAGAACAGATCCCATTCGTCTAAAAGCTTCGGTCGAGAATTATGGCGATGTTTGGCTTACGGCGTTTAGCCATGAGACTGATCCTAAGCTTATCTTAGCCTCGGTACGTGAGTTCGTCTCTCAGGGTAAGTTTAAAGACGCTGATGAATCTACTAAAGAGAAGATTAATGAGCGCTTATCATTCGCTATAACCGCTACGCGTAAGGTCGACGATGCGCTTTATACTCGCCTCGCGGTTTTAGTTACTGAGTTAGGCTTTACGAATCCGCCAGCTGACGAAATGCGCGAATATCTTCGTGAGCGTAAGCGCTATGTTAAGGCGGCTGTTGAGTTGCCGGCGCGCGAAATAGGCGCGATGATTAGATTTCTCGCGACAGATGACGATAATAAGCTTAAACTTTATAAGTCCTTAGATGAATTCTGCTTCCCGGCTGTTACCGAGATCGTTTCGCTTTTTGGTAAGGAGAGCGCTTGCCGTGAGGCTGTAGCTGAGTTTATGCGTCGTCCTAAGGCTCCTGCGACTCTTACGACGCTTATCGTCGGTAAGTACGAGATGTTCCAGGATTGGGAGGAGCTCCCTCAGCTTATTACGATTCTTACCCATGCTATTGCGCTTGGCGAAGGGCGTCAGAGCGGCGAAATTCTTAAGATGCAGAATATGGTCCGCCGTCTCTTCTCAGATGTTAAATGGCTTGAGAAGGTTCTTAATTGGCTTGATGATGCCTCGAAGGTCGTATTCTTTGAGCGCTTCCAGGCTTCTATCGCTTGGGATCATTCTACACATCATACAATAGTTGTCAGAATGGCTCGCATAGCTCCGATGCTCGAGTCGCATATTGTTAAGGTTGAGAAGAAGAAGGAATATGGCCGCTTTACGAGCTATCGCAGCTTCGCGATGAGAAAAGCCGAATATCTTAAGCTCATTAATGAAGATATGCCAGCTAACGTTAAGCGCATTGAATTCGCTAAGAGCTATGGCGATTTAAGCGAGAACGCGGAGTATCAGTACGCTAAGGACGAGCAGCGCGCTCTTATGCAGAAGCAGTCGCTTATGCAGGCTGATCTCGAGGCTGTTAAACCGTGGGATTTCTCGGATGCTACGACAGACGAGGTTATGCCCGGTGTTACAGTTGTAATCAATACGCCCGATGGAGAGCGTACGTATCATATACTTGGTGAATGGGATAATGATACTGAGATGGGTGTTCTCTCGTCTAAGGCGAAGCTCGCTGAAAATATGTTAGGTAAGAAGCCTGGCGATCAGTTTGAGCTTCCTGGCTATGAGGGCGCTACTGTATTTGCAAGTGTCGTGAGAATCGAACCTCTCAGCGATGCGCTTCGTGAGTGGATTAAACTTCCCTCTGGGATGCAAATATGATATAATTGCTCAAGTTGCGATGAGCATTACAGAAAGTAGGAGGTATTAATATGGGATTTGAAATTAAGCCTATAAAGCCAAAGAAGGGCGCTAAGAAGACTGTAGACGCTAAAAAGCCTACAGTTAAAAAGAGCGCTAAGCCCAAATCTGAGGTAAAGCCTGTTGTTATTGAGGAAGAAGCTTCCAAGACAGATGTTAAGCGCGTTCCCCCGCGTATCGCTAAAAAAGCTCCTGTGATAACTAAGGCTCCTCCTAAGCCGATTATTCTTACCGATAAATCAAAGGCTATTGAATTCGCGATGTCGATCGCCCAAGAAATGAAGCGTTCGGCCCGTAGCGAGGATGAAAGCCGTAAGGAGAACGAAATTCGTCTTTCTCGCAGGCCTACAACTCGTACGCAGGGTAAGAATACTGTTAAGTTCCCCGCTGATGATCTTAAGGATTTCAGAAAGCGCTTGCTCGATGCTCGTGAGACGGCTCTTAAGGGCATTGACGCTATGAAGGCTACTGGCTTTAATGAGTCGGGCGATCATGAAGCTGATGGTGGCGATGGTACTAATCAGACGTTGAGACTTCAAGCTCTCGGTCAGATGGGTAATATTAATCGTACGATTCAGCAGATTGAAGAAGCCTTGCATAGAATTGACGAAGGTACGTACGGTGTATGTACTGTCTGCGGGCAGCTAATCCGTAAGCCGCGGTTACTTAATCAGCCGTTCGTTCTTACGTGTATGGAATGCCAAAGCGAAATGGAGCGTAAGCGCGGTTAAGGATGTACGCGATCAAGTTGATAGTTGCCGCGTTGCATCTATTGATTTTAGATGCGTTGACTAAGGAGCTGGCGATACATCATCTTCTTAAGAGCGGAGTGTCGTCAGTTTCTGTTATCCCTGGGTTTTTCGACTTAACTTATGTTGAGAATCGGGGATGCGCTTGGGGGATGTTTCAGGGGCAGGTATGGCCTCTGGCGGTTTTTGCAATATTTGTAATGGTGTTATTAATTGTTCGCAGAAAAGACTTTTTCTTTATTAAGGGGCCATCTTGGAGCGTTAAGACTAGTTGTGTCGCCGAAACTATGCTTTACGCGGGGATTCTCGGCAATCTCATTGATCGCATTTGGCGCGGTTATGTAGTCGATTTCTTTAATTTTCATTGGCGTGAGGCATATTATTTTCCATGTTTTAATGTCGCGGATATTTTAATAACATGCTCGGCGTTTCTTTTGATTTTTCTTTCGTTCGCAGCTCCAAAGCCTAATAAAAACTCCAATTCGACTAAATGATTGAACGTGACGCCTATATTTTGGCGGGACCTACAGCTAGTGGAAAAAGCGCGATAGCCGCCGAGCTAGCCCGCGAAATGGGAGCTAAGATATTAAGCGCTGATTCGATGCTCGTATATAAGGGTATGGATATTGGCACTGCGAAACCGCCCCGTTCAGAGATTGAAGAGTTTAATATGGGCGGGGTAGATATTGTTACTCCGGCCGAAGAATTTTCGTCGGGTGCTTGGCTTAGAACGGCTTCAAAGTGGATCGAAACAATCCCTGAGAATACTCCTATTATTATTGTAGGGGGTACGGGGCTTTATTTTTCGGCGCTTTTACGCGGATTGGACGGGGAATGGAAGAATCCTCCGCCTGAATATCCTGTAATTAAAATAGATCGCGCCATTGTCAGAAAGCGCATAGCCGATAGATTAGATGATATGTTTATAGAGGGGCTGGAAGAAGAGAAGCGCTTATTGCATGAGCGTTATCCAGTTTGGTCTAAAACTGCTTCGCTGGCGATTGGATATCGCGAAGGGGATGATAGGGAAAAGATTTTTATTCGCACTTGTCAATTGGCGAAGCGCCAAGATACTTGGTTTCGGCATCAATCTACTCCGTTATATGTAGAGCCAACAGTAGACGCGGTAAGAGAGTGCTGGTCTAAATACGGCCCTTGGCGCGTTAAGTTTGTATAAACGCCTCTACTATAAAAGGGTAGAGGAGCGCGCGAGGGATAAAAAATAGGTGGTAGATACGGAGAGGGGTTTTAATATTTTTGCTTTAAGTTGTTGAAAGTGAGCGAATAATACGATTTTTAGTATAATAAACTCATTCTTGATTTTTAGGGGTTTGATTTTAAGCATTAATATTGATAAAATCATTGAAGAATAATATTAGGATAGGTTAATAGTGCATTCAAGAAATTGATTAGGTAAAAGCGAGTTGAGTTAATTCGCCTTAATTGATGTTCGTGATGCATGATTTAAAAATAACGGAGTTATATTATGCGTAGTATAGTTCGAGGTGTTGTCGCGCTATTCGCGGCATTTTTAATGATGGATGTGGCTAACGCCGCGCCAACGATCGTAAGTCCAGCGGATTATTCGTCTATTTCGACGATGACCGAAACCTTTAAGGGGTATTTGGACGATCCGAACTTTACATCAAGTTATTTTAATTACGAAGATTATGGTGAGCCAAATTCGGTAAGAGAGGCTCAGCGCGAGGAGTTCTTTAAAAATTCAGCTCCCGTAACTGTCAGCTGGAGCGGTGCTGCTAGCGGTACTTCTACTGTTAAGATTTGGCGTACGCATAAGGATACTTCGTCTACGCCTGTATTTACAAAGACTACTACAGAGTCATCAGTTACCTTTTTTGACTTAGAAATCGGTCGTAACTATACTTGGACAGTTACTGACAGTGCCGGTGAGACAGCGACTGGTCACTTTTATACCTTGCGTCATGCGCCGCGTATGATTAAATCATACAATACCGATACCGAAGGTAGCGCATGCTCTAACGGTCGTGATATTGGTGGTCGCTTAACTGCAGATGGTACTAAGGCTGTAAAGCAGGGTCTTATTTATCGCACCGCTCAGCTCGAATATTGCAATCCTAGAAATGCTGATGGTATTTACGGCGAAATGACTTGGCTTAAGAATGTTTTAGGTATTAAGCTTGATATTGATTTACGCGATGCGTCTCATCTTACGACCTTTTACGTTGGCCCGATAACTGAGGGTAACTCGTGGACTGAGAAAGAGTTGACTGACGAAGGGCTACCTATGACATTATTAGGTAAGCACCATTTCAACTACGTTTGGAAGAATAACTCCCACCTTGAATCCGTTGACGAATCCAGTATCGGTGATGGCGTTGTTCGTTGCTGTGTACCCGCCAAGACTGGGCACGGCTTCCCGTCTTGGGCCGGCTTTTTCTCAAACGATACTTCTAAGCAGTCTGTATGGTATGCGTTTAACACCATGTATGAGTCGGTTAAAAAGGGTGAGCCTCTTATTTTTCACTGCTCTCACGGTAAGGATCGCGGCGGTACTCTCGCTTACGTAATTCATGGTGTGCTCGGTATTACTAAGAGTGAGGCAACGAAGGACTTTCTTATTTCGTGGTTCGATAATCCCGATGAAACAGTTGCGACAAGTTCAATTACAACTAAAATTGTAAATAATCTAAAAACTTATAATTCCACAGGTACTTTAAAACAGCAGTGTGAAGCGTACCTTAAGGAATGTGGTGTAAAGTCAGGGCTTACATCTCAACAGGCAGCTGACAAAATCGCTGATTTTCAGTTGTTAATGCTTGAAGATATCGAGACTGCTGACGAAGATCCTAATAAGATTACCGCTCCTGTAGCTGTAACCGGTCTTGTTTATAACGGTTCTGAGTTAACTGGCGTTACGGCTGGTACTGGCTATACGCTTACTGGTAATACGGCTGTCGATGCGGGTACTCACACGGCTGTCGCGACGCTCGCAGAAGGGTATAAGTGGGCTGACGGCTCGACCGACAATAAGGAAATTAGCTGGTCTATCGCTAAGGCGACGAATGAGTGGACTACTGAGCCTTCGATCTCTTTAACCGAGTGGACTCAAGGCGAGGAGGCCGGTGTTTTAACGGCTGGCGTCGCTAAGTTCGGCGATGTTACATCTTCGATGACTGAGCTTCCTACGGAAGTCGGCTCTTACACGATTACTTATACGGTAGAAGAGAATAATAACTATAACGGTCTTACTAAGACGATTGCGTTCGAAATAAAGGCAGCGGTCGTCGTTGAGCCCGATCCTGAAGAGCCAGATCCTGAAGAGCCCGGTACTGGCGGTGAAGATCCTTCCGAAAAGCCCAAACTCACGATTGACGATAAGTTCGGTTATGTTCGTACTGGCTTAGGTGAGTTAGGCGATCAGGCGGTTGTTGTCTTTACGAACTCGGCTGAAGCAGCTACTTGGCAGGCTCCTCGTAGTCTTAAGAATGTTGAAATTCTCGTTGTCGGCGGTGGTGGCGGCGGTGGTGGTCACTATTATAGCTCAACGACTAAGAACTGCCAGGATGGTTCAGGTGGCGGCGCTGGCGCTGTAGTTACCGGCTTTATTAAGGATCTTGCGCCAGATCAGGTTGTAAATGTAACAGTCGGTGCGGGCGGTGCTGGTGGTATAACTAATACTAGTTCTACTGCTGTTATTGCTGCTGGTAATGGCGGTAATTCCTCTATTAAGGTTGGTGACCTAACTTATGTTACCGCTTATGGCGGTGGCGGTGATGGTGGTAAAGATTCCACTGGCGTTGCTAATGGCGGTTCTAACTCTGGAGCTAGAGCGGCAAAGGCGGCAACGAGTCTTAAATCTGTAACCGTAGTCGGCGCAGGTGCTGAGAATCTTGTTACTGATATTGTCGCTCGCGCTAATAAGGGCGGTAGCGGTTATTCTACCAATTCTGGTTATCCTGGGACTGGTGGCGGCGGTGCTAGTGGCGTTGGAGGTTCTACGTCGAGCTCTAATTTAGGTGGTACTTGCGGGTACGGTTATGTTTCGATGATCACTGGTAATCGCGTAGTTTATGGCGCTGGTGGTGGCGGCGGTATCGGTAAGAACGGAGGTTCTGGTACTGCAATGTGGGATGATAGCCTTGAGTTTGTTGAGGGTGCTGGTATTGGTACGGCAGGCAAGAATGGTTCTGATGCGCTACCTAACCAAGGCGGTGGCGGCGGCGGCGGAAGCTGGCTAAAGAATGGCGGTGCAGGCGGCTCTGGTATTGTAGTTCTTCGCTTCGCCTATTCCGAAACCGATATTCCTGTTGATGTTACGGCTGATATTATTTCAAAGATTTCGGATAAGGTATATACTGGAGAAGCTTTGTCTTCGGGCCTTGTCGAAACTTATGCCTATACAGTTGAAGAACTTAATGAATGTGTTAACGCTGGCGCTAAGGTTGTTCGTGTTACGTTAAATGAAGGTTATGTTTGGGCCGATGGCGCTGAAGAGCGTTATAAAGATTTTACATGGAATATTCTCAAGCAGGATAACAATGTTTGGGTTACAACTCCGTTTATCAATGTTGATTCTTGGGGTGAGACTTATACTGGTAATGTTATTTTCCATAAGGCTGATCCTTTACTGGGTAATTTAATTTCGACAATCGCCAAGGATGACGGTGAGGATCAGCCATTTAATGGTACACTGCCTAGTGAGCCTGGTACATATAAGCTCATTTATAAAGTAGAGGGAACTGATAATTTCTCTTCACTCTATTGGGAAAAGACATTTAAGATTTATGAATCCGAAACGTTCGCTGGAGGATACAAGGTCTATGGTCTTGGCGATAATGGTGATGAGGTAGCTGTAGTCTTTACGTCTACTACCGACTGGACCGTTCCTCAGAATGTTAAGAATGTCGAGTTCCTCGTTGTCGGTGGTGGCGGCGGCGGCGGCGCTGATACTGGCACTAGCGGTGAATTCCAGGGTGGCGCTGGCGGCGGCGGCGGCGGCGTTATTACTGGCGTAATTAAGGAGTTTAGTGCTAACTCTACAGTAACGATTACCGTCGGTGCTGGCGGCAAGGCTGGTGATAATGGTATAGATAATAGTGGCTTTGGCGCTGGATCTACTGGTGAAGAATCGTCGATCGCTTTAGGAACTACTAAAATTGTAACTGCTAAGGGCGGCGGTAGAGATGCTGGTGCTACTGCGTTGGGTAAGTATACTGATGGTAATGATGGTGATATATATTATTTACTTAATGGACAAGGTAAAAAACGTGCTTTGTTTTTATATAAACAAGATCATTGGGATTGTATAGAAGGAACACCAAAAGGACTTGGTTTTACTAAAGTTTATTCAG
>JAGBTH010000098.1 GCA_017631385.1 Kiritimatiellia bacterium | reverse complement strand
GTCTACGGTAGGAGAAACTAAAATACCCTTACCCATCTTCGAGGGGCACTGGAACATCGTAGCCGAAAATACGCCGTCTTCATCACGATCAAGCATTAAATATTCGCCGCGACGCGCCTGGATCGAGTATTTAGTGGCGCTTACGAGATTATTAAGCTCATCAGACGTTACGCCCGCGCAGTTGATTACGGCGCGCGCCTTAAATACGCGCCCATCGGCACACTCAACATTCCAAAGACCGTCAATCTTCTCGATTTTAACGACCTTGGCGTCAAAGAAAAATTCAGCACCGTTCGCGGCGGCATTCTCGGCAAAGCGGAACGTAAGCTCGTACGGGCAGCATATACCGCCGGTCGGCGCCCATAACGCGGCAGTCGCCTCTTCAGATACATTCGGCTCGCGGCGACGCAGTTCATCGCGATCTATAATCTCGGTAATAACGCCGTTTTCTTCACCGCGCGCTTTAAGTTCGGCAAGATGCTTCTCATCCTCTGCACCGAAAGCAAGAACGAGCGAACCGTTACGCTTAAAAGGTACTTTAAGTTCGCGGCAAACCTCTTCGAACATGCGGTTGCCGAGAACGTTGAACTTGGCCTTGTTAGAGCCAGGCTTCGCGTCAAATCCGGCGTGAACGATGGCGCTATTAGCCTTAGACGCGCCCTCGGCAACGTCGCTACCAGCCTCAAGTACGGCGAGAGAAAGATTCCAGCGGGAAAGTTCGCGCGCAATAGCGCAGCCAACAACGCCCGCACCGACAACTATGACATCATTTTTGAACATAATTAGTATAAATCATTTAAAGTTCGCTAACTTAAGCGTGAATGCGATCATTAGCTTCGGCAACCTTACGCCTTAACTCTTCCTTGTGAGCACGGAACTTCTCGCGCATATCAGCGTCAGCCGTACCGAGAATTTGAACCGCTAAGAGCGCTGCATTAGTGGGACCAGCGCTACCAACGGCGACTGTCGCAACAGGAACCCCCGAAGGCATCTGAACCGTCGCATAAAGCGCGTCAAGACCATTTAGCGCGCCGCCCGCTACAGGAATACCGATAACAGGCAATACGGTAGCCGCAGCGAGTACACCACCCAAATGTGCTGCACCGCCAGCTGCCGCAATAATGACTTTAAGACCACGCTCCTCAGCGGTTTTAGAATATTCTATAGCAACATCAGGGGTACGATGAGCCGAAATAACGCGCGTTTCATACGCTACGCCAAACTTTTCAAGAGTCTCACACGCCTTCTTTACGAGGGGCCAATCTGAATCACTGCCCATCACAATACCGACAACTGGATTTGCCATTATAAGAAAACCTTTCTTTCGTTTGTTTCTTAGGTCTAACAGTATACCAAATATTGCTTACTTTTTGAAAGAAATACTTATTTTTTTTCTATTATTTTCAGATGGTGTGGTTTCCAAAAGTAAACGAATAAATTACGTTCGTTTACTACCCATAAAGATTAGCTATAACAGAAGAGTACAAGATTTCTTCCTCTACCCTCCCCGGGGAGGGGACGTGCGTTTACTTTCAGAATCTCAT
>JAGBTH010000097.1 GCA_017631385.1 Kiritimatiellia bacterium | reverse complement strand
TTGATCCTGTTCAGGTAATGACTTCGATTGAGAAAGAAAAGTGTACTTCTACTTACGGCGTTCCGACGATGTATATCGCGATGCTTGATCATCCGCTTTTCGATAAATTTGATTTCCGCTCGCTTCGTACCGGCATTATGTCGGGTTCGGCGTGTCCTGTTCATCGCATGCAGCAAGCTCAGGATAAGATGTTTATGAAGGAGATTACCAATCCTTATGGTCTTACTGAAGCTGGCCCTGTTATGACGATGACGCGTTATTTCGAGCCGTCGATTGAGCGTAAGTGCCAGACGATTGGTCAGGCTCTGCCTGGTATTGAGGTTGCCATTATTAATCCAGATACTGGGGAGATCGCGCCTATTGGTCAAGACGGCGAAATTTGCTGCCGCGGATTTAACACGATGCGCGGCTACTACAATATGCCTGAGCAGACTGCGAAGTGTATCGATGAGAATGGTTGGCTCCATTCTGGTGATATCGGGCGCATGGATGAAGAAGGTTATTACTTTATTACTGGTCGTCTTAAAGACCTTATTATTCGCGGTGGAGAGAATATTTCGCCTAAGGAGGTTGAGGATTTTCTTGGAACGATGCCGGGCGTGCGCGATGTCGCGGTAGTAGGGTGCCCGTCTAAGAAGTACGGTGAACAGCCGGCTGCCTTTATTATCCGCTCGGAAGGCTCTGATATTTCGGAACACGATGTTCAGGTTTTCTGCAAAGACAAGATCAGTTGGTTTAAGATCCCGAAGTATGTTCATTTCTTGGATATCTTCCCGATGACCGCATCCCAGAAGATCCAGAAATACAAGTTGCGCGAGATGGCGCACGAACTTTGGCCTGAAGCTTAAGCCAATTATGGAGCGCGCGAGCGTTGTCATTGATCGCAACGACCCATCGTGTAGAATGTTAAAAGTCTGCATGGCTAAGGTTTTTGCCGAACTTGATGCGCGAGCGCGCAAATTGCTCTTAACAATTGATGTCCGCAATGACAGTGGAGCTGTTTTTACGATTGATTATGTAAAGGGCGAACCTGTTTTCGCGGTGGAGGGCGTCGACTCCGTAAGTGCGTCATTCCGCGGCAGATATTTAGCGGAGCACCAAGTTCCATTAAGATTGCCTACGGATAAGGTTACGAAATTTGTATTAACTCCTACGAGCGGTAATCGCATTAAGGTTCGTAAGGCGAATATTTTTGAAAGGATTTTTGGATGAGAAAAGCCAGAGGTTTTTCGTTGATGAGCGGGGGGCTGGATAGTCAGCTCGCTATAAAGGTTCTTGAGCGTGCTGGGGCTGAGGTTGAGGCGCTTTGTTTTTCGAGTCCGTTTTTTTCGTCTGATTTAGCTCATAAAACTGCTGACGCGCTAGGGGTTAAACTTAATATTATTGATTTTACCGACGATATAATTTCGCTCGTAGAGAATCCTAAGCGCGGGTTCGGCGGAGCGATGAATCCTTGTATTGATTGTCACGCGACAATGATTAAAAGGGCGGGCGAGCTTATGGTAGAGCGCGGCTTTGATTTTGTCGCGACTGGTGAAGTTATGGGGCAGCGTCCAATGAGTCAGAATAAGCAGTCACTCGGAATTGTTGAGCGCGATTCAGGCTTAAAAGGTCGCTTGGTTAGACCATTATCAGCGAAACTTTTAGAGCCTACCATTCCTGAGAGTGAAGGGATTCTAAATCGCGACGCTTTATTAGATATTCAAGGTCGCTCTCGCGATCGCCAGATAGCGCTAGCCGAGGAATTTGGGATTAAGGAATATCCTTCGCCGGCAGGTGGCTGTAAATTAACTGAAGATGGATTTTGCAGAAAGCTTAAAGATCTTAAAGATAATGAGACTTTAGCGAATCGTCGTCTAGTAGAGCTTTTAGTGGTTGGGCGTCGTTTTAGACTACCTGATGGTTCGAGCGTTATTTTAGGGCGAGATCGAGTCGATAATGCTAGGCTTAAAAATGAGAAAGACCTTGGCGTAGTTTTAGCCCCCATAAATTGTCCTGGACCTACGGCATTAATCCCTGAAGTAAAAAGTGAAAACGATTTAATGTTGGCTTTGGAATTAGTATGTACGTATTCCAAATATGATAGATTACCTAGTGACATTATTATAAAGAACATTACCGACGATATAACCTATACTGTTCCTAGGCCCTACCAAAGAGAGAAATTTAAGGATTTTCAGATATGCTAGAGACAATCGCATCTAATATTGATTCATTTATTGCCGTAGCTCCAACTTGGGGATTTTTACTCATTTTTGTTTTTATGGCTATTGAATCTAGTTTTATACCTTTCCCTAGTGAGGTGGTAATGATTCCAGCTGGGTTTTTAGCTTTTAGAGGAGAATTAGGACCATTTTCTCCTTTATTGGGGTTAGTTTTGAGTGTTTTGGTAGGTGTTTTAGGCTCTTTACTTGGTGGGTATGTTAATTACTATTTAGCTCTTTGGGCGGGTAAGCCTTTTTTAGAAAAGTATGGTAAATACTTTTTTATAAAAAGAGAAGCTTTAGATAAAGCTTGTTCAGTATTTAATAAATATGGCGCTGCGACTACATTTATTTGCCGATTAATCCCCGGTATTCGTCAGCTTATTTCGATACCAGCTGGTATCGCTAAAATGCCACTTGGAGAATTTACGCTTTTTACAGCTTTAGGTGCTGGAATTTGGTCGGCTATTTTAGCGCTTGTTGGATATTTTTTAGCTAAGTCAGCCGGAGACATTACATATCGCGATCTGGTGCTAAAAGGTGCTGAGATGGCTTCTAAATATGGCACTTATCTTCTTATAGGGGCTGTTGTTTGTGTAGCTATTTATGTTGGCGTAAAAATATTACTTAAAAAGTGTAAGTAATGCTTTTAGAAGTTAAAAATCTCCGTATTGCTTTTAAGGTTGAAGGGCGTCTTTCAGTTCCAGTAAGGAATGTTTCATTTAAAATAGATAAGGGCGAGAGAGTTGCGATTGTAGGTGAATCGGGATGCGGTAAATCTTTAACTGCGCTCAGTTTAGGAGGCTTGGTAGATAGAGCTCAGATTTCAGGGACTATAAACGGAAAACCTAAAATTTCATATATTTTCCAAAATCCAATGCAGTCGTTAAACCCTGTAATGCGCGTTGGAGCTCAAATAGCTGAATCACTAGGGCGAAATGATAAAAAAGAAATCGAGAAGCTTCTTTTAGATGTCGCGCTCCCGCCTGAAACCGCTAAAAAATATCCATGTAATCTTTCGGGCGGTCAGCAGCAGCGTGTAATGATAGCCATGGCTTTGGCAGCTGAAAGTGATTTAATCATAGCTGATGAGCCGACTACCGCATTGGATGTCATTACCCAAAAAGAAGTTTTAGATCTCGTTAATCGTGTCGCTAAAGAGCGCGGGGCGGCAGTCCTTTTAATTACGCATAATTTAGGATTGGTAGCTAGATATTCAGATACTGTCAATGTTATGTACGCGGGCGAAATAGTCGAGTCGGGGAGGGTTGAGACAGTTCTTAAAAATCCTCGCCATCCATATACCCAGGGCTTAGCAGCTGCTGTTCCGCGTCTTGATGCGCCTAAGGGAGTAGCGCTTTATGATATAAAGGGGACTGTTCCCGCGCCAACCGATTGGCCAACAGGATGTGCTTTTAGTCCGCGTTGCCCTAAAGCTGAGAAATCATGCTTTGAGCCGAGTTTTAGTTGTTGTCCACATGTTAAAAATTAAAATAAAGATAAATTAAAATTATGGATAAAGATATACCATTTTGGCTGTCATTACTCTTTGTGTTTGGAGGATTTGGCGTACTAGCATATTCCAGTGATATGTTTATTTCGGCATCTGCTAAAGTAGCTAAAAGACTTGGAATATCACCTTTTATTATAGGTATGGTCGTTATTGGGTTTGGTACGAGTGCTCCTGAATTATGTGTGAGTGTAATGTCGGGCTTATCTGACCATTCAGCTATTTCGCTCGGTAATGCTTATGGTAGTTGTATTTTTAATATTGCTGCGATTTTAGGTATTTCTGCTCTTATAAAGCCAATTATTGCTAAACGAATGACGGTATTGGTTGCCGGTCCCGCTCTTTTTATAATTTCGGCTTTAACCTATTATCTCATTTCAGATAGCAATTGCTCTAAATTAGATTCTATTATTCTTTTAGGTGTATTTACGTTCTTGTTGCCGTTGTATTGTTGGTTTGATCAAAAGACAAGTAATGTAAAATGTGAAGAATCACAAAATGAAATTTCTCAAGATAATTGTCGTATTTGGTTAGAAGTTATTAAACTTTTTGTAGGTTTAGTACTTCTAGTTGGCTCTTCGCATATTCTAGTTTGGGGGGCTGTAGATATTGCCAAGGCTATTGGAGTAAGTGATTTAATGATTGGTTTAACTATTGTCGCGATTGGAACGTCGTTACCTGAGCTAGCTAGTGCGATTGTGGCAGCTCGCCGCGGGGAGCATGAGTTTGTTTTAGGTAATATAATCGGGTCTAATTTCTTTAATACACTAGCTGTAGTAGGTCTAGCTTGCGTTATTTCGCCGGCGGAGAGCATTTCTAGGAATATCATGACGCGCGATTTGCCTATAATGGCAGCTCTTTCGTTATCAATAACATTATTCGCATTTAATTACCGTTCACCTAAATCTGATGGCCGAATAGGTAGATTTATTGGAGCATTATGGATTATAATGTTTATTATTTATTCGGTATTAGTTGTTATTTTTGAAAGAGTTTGATGTGCGTGGGGGGAAGGTACGAGGGACACAGTTTATTTACTTGTGCCGCTTTTCTCGCTCTCGCTAATAGCGCCTTCGCGCTTACTGTACCAAAACCAAAATCATATGCAGGTGAAATTTGGACGGGTGTTTATCCTGGCGAAGAGCGCGTTGCCGCGGTCCGCGAAATTTTGTCCATACCCGATGGTTATGTTGAGCGAAGCTCTAAGGCGTAAGCGTGCGTAGTCCTCCCCGGTACGTCTCCCGCTTCTCGCTACAACGTCAAACCGTCTTGGACTAACGCGGCGGGCAACATTATTGAAGTGATTTAACTTATCCAATCATAGCAATACGAAGTGGATGACAAGAGGAAGGGCGGGGGTGGGCAAAGATTAAGCGTAGTGCGATGACAAAGTGGCACGAATAGGTCCGACCTTGTTGTGACAGATTGGAGAGGGGTGGTTGCGCTGTATTAAAAAAAGAAGTATAATAATGATGTTTAATGGTTAATAACCTATTATGTGTATGCTAGATGAGATACGGGCGAAGCGCGAAGAAATCTACGCTATCGCTAGAGCGCACAAAGCCGAAAAGCTTTGGGTGTTCGGTTCGTGTGCACGGAAAGGTTCGTTTGATATGAGCTGGAGGGAGGATTATGCCTGAAATTGCAAGATTTTATGGAATTGTGATTAAGATGTTCTTTAAGCCGAAAGAACACGATCCGTCTCATCTTCATGCAATATATGGAGAGTGTGTAGGCGTGTTTGATTTGCAATCGTTGGAGATGACGGATGGGGATTTGCCATTGACGGCACAACACCTTGTGAAAGAGTGGATGGCTTTGCATCAGAACGAGTTAAAAGAAATGTGGCGTACTCAAAAGATTGTGAAGCTGCAACCTTTGTAAATGACAGATAGATATGATACCGCGCATCAAAGATATACAGCCGCTGGAAAATTACAAACTCTTTGTCAGGTTTGACGAAGGGAAAGAGGTTGTTTATGATGTCGGTGAGGATATCAGCAGCATAAAGGCGTTTGAGGATTTGAAGGTGATTCCTGGCCTTTTTGAGAACGTTAGTCTTGATTCAAGCAGAACATGTATTATCTGGAATGAACGGATTGATTTGCCAAGCGATACTATTTTTGAGTATGGAACTCCAATTTTCACAACAGTAACCAAACAATGAAAGGAAGAAAAGATAACTGATTGGTTGCGCGATTATTGCCCGGATTTGTCATATTGAAGCGGAAAGCGTATAATATGGCGCATTGAATTTAAGC
>JAGBTH010000096.1 GCA_017631385.1 Kiritimatiellia bacterium | reverse complement strand
GTAACCGATCTCGCGTTCCCGGCCTCTACGAATGTCGAGACGATTGTGCGCCAGTTTAAGGAACTTAATCTTCTTGCCAAAACGAACGGTGGCTTTCGCGTAGTATTTTCGACTTATCAGTCGCTTCCTCAGGTTATCGCCGCTCAAAAGGCTCTTAATGCCGAAAAAGCTCATCAGGCTGATTTTGATCTTGTTATCTGTGATGAGGCGCATCGCACTACTGGCGCGGCAGCGAAGGGATCTGAGGAATCGGCGTTTATTCTCGTTCATGACGACTCGAATCTTATCGCTAGAAAGCGAATGTATATGACGGCTACGCCTCGCGTCTATAACGACCGCATTAAAGACGATGCCGCGGCGAGCGATGTCTATCTTTGCTCAATGGATAACGAGGCGATTTATGGTAAGGAGTTTTATCGTATTGGCTTTGGTAAAGCTGTAGATAAGGGGTTATTGTCGGATTATAAGGTTCTTATTCTTACCGTTCCTGATATTCCGAAGGAATTAAAAGCGGCAGTAAACGCGTCGAATGGCGAAATTAAGATGGATGACGCCGCGAAACTCGTAGGCTGCGTAAATGCGCTTTCCAAGCAGCTCGTTAAAGATTCGCAGTCTGTCCGTGAAGTCGACCCCTCGCTTATGCATAAGGCGGTTGCGTTTTGCGCGAATATCAACGCTTCTAAGCAGATTGTTAATAGCTTTAACGCTTTGCGCGGCGAATACTACAATTCGCTTACGCCGGAAGAACGCGCCGAGCGCGTCGCGATTGAAGCGGATCATGTCGATGGCTCAATGGGCGCGGGTAAGCGCCAACAGAAACTCGCTTGGCTCGATGGAGTCGCTCCCGAGACGAATACATGTCATATCTTGTCGAACGTGCGCTGCCTTTCTGAAGGCGTGGATGTGCCTTCGCTCGATGCGATTCTCTTTCTTTCGGCTCGCAATAGTCAAGTTGATGTCGTTCAGTCTGTCGGCCGCGTAATGCGTAAGGCGCCAGGTAAGAAGTTCGGCTATGTTATTATTCCTGTTGTTGTTCCGCCTGAAATGTCGCCAGAGGAAGCGCTCGATAATTCAGATGTCTACAATGTCGTGTGGACGGTCTTAAACGCTTTACGCGCACACGATGATCACTTTGACGCTGAGATTAACAAAATCGACCTTAATCAGAAGGGCAGCGAAAAGATTGTTGTCAGCGTTATTGGTAAAGGTGGCGGTAAAGGGGATGATGGAGAGGGAATTTCAAAGTCTGAACCTAAGAAAGTTCAAGGCGAATTTGACCTTAAGGCCGCTATCTACGCCAAGATGGTTAAGAAGGTAGGAACGCGGCGTTATTGGTCGCTCTGGGCTGAGGAGGTAGCTAAAATCGCATCGCGTCATTCCGAGCGCATGCGCGAAATTATTGCGACTCCTGGAGCGCGGCGTGATGAATTCTTAAAGTTCTTAGACTCGCTTAAGGAGAATCTTAATCCCGCAGTCACCGAAGAAGAGGCGGCCGACATGCTCGTTCAGCATGCGCTTACGAAGCCAGTCTTCGACGCGATTTTCGAAGGGTACGATTTCGCCGCGTCGAACGTTGTTTCAAAAGCGATGCAGAAGATGGTGGATGTTCTCCATGAAGAAATACCCGAGCGAGAGCGCAAGGCGATGGAAGAATTCTATAAATCGGTCGCTGAACGCGCGGAGGGAATCGATAACGCCGAAGGTAAACAGCGCGTCATTTATGAACTCTACGATAAGTTCTTCCGCGCGGCGTTCCCGAAGATGTCGGAGCAGTTGGGAATCGTCTATACGCCTGTAGAATGCGTAGATTTTATCATCAATTCGGTAGAGGATATTCTTAAAAAGGAATTCGGTCAAACGCTGACTGATAAGAATGTTCAT
>JAGBTH010000095.1 GCA_017631385.1 Kiritimatiellia bacterium | reverse complement strand
TCCGCGATCTACGCATTTGGTCTCCCTGCCATCGTCGTAACCCACGACGCTACCCAAACTGCCGACTACTCAGGTGGAGATACGAACGAAACGATGCAGTCTAATAAGTAGGGAATAGGGCGCCTTAAGCGCGATTCGTCACCGACTCAGTTTTCGTGGTTGCGCGTAAGCGCTACTAATAAAAAACCTACCACTCCATTCTGATGCGCATCTCCGCGCGTTTTGATGCGCATCTCAGGCGAAAATGATGCGCTTCTTAAGCTGCTACGAACAGCATCATTCTACTCGACTAACCACTAACGACTAAAAAAGGCTCGAGTTACCCCGAGCCTTTTTAGTTTATCTTTTAAGCTTTTTACTGATTACTCAATAACGAGCTTAAAGATTACTGCATCATCGAAATATTATATCGTTTTAGCGATAGAGTAAATACACATCCTTTAGGTTTATTAGGGCGAACTATTATTTTACCGCCCATAGCTTCGGCAAATTCTTTAGCTGTTGAAAGCCCTATACCAAAGCCACCCTTACCTGATACAAGTACCGTTTTAGCTCTATAATAGCTATCGAATGCTTTACGCATTTCTTTTTTAGTCATTCCCTGACCTTCGTCAATAAATGAAATATCAACAAACTTATCGGATGAACTTATTTCGACTTCTACTTTACCATAGGGCGCGGCATACTTAAGGTCATTGCCCAATAAATTCCATAATATCTGCACAATCATAGTTTCGTCACCTGAAACAAATATTGGTTCTTTAAGGTCTTGAGCATATTTAACAACAATATCTTCACCTGAAAAAAGATCTCGATAATCCTCTTTAAATAACGAATAAGCCTCATTATATGCTTTAATGACATCTACCTTCTCTAATTTAGGCTGAGGGCGTTTACCGCCAAGACGCATAAAATCTTTAATGTTAGCGACTATTCTTAAAATTCTATCACATAATATCGATGCTTCGGCATCATTTTTGCCGATTATATATCTCATCGCTACTAATGGCGTCGTTAAATCGTGTGCTGTCGCAGCCATAAAATCATCGCGCGTTTTTACATAATCAAAAAAGTATTTAACACCTACTACTGTAGTGAACAACAGTACTAAGCCTATTACTATTCCTCCAATAAGAATCATGTTAGATAAAGTATTTCGCTCAAAATCAGCAATAGCCGCGAAAACTAAATTATCATCTTCACCATTGGAGCGCTTCCAAACCAAAACTCCTTTCGGAGTACTGCGCCAGCCCCACATTTCTTTTTTCTTCGTTCCTTCTATGGGATTCCAATTTTTCCAAGTGGTATTAGAAGGAAATTCGATTTCCCAAGACTTATCGCCCTTTATTATCCCATCTCCCCTTTTCCAAACAAATTCCACCTCGTCTAATGACTCTAGAGAATCTGCAAAACGCTCTAAACGTTCGAAATAGCGTACTTTTTCGTCGCGCTTCATCTCGGGATAATCTACAGTGAAAAAATACACTCCCATAAAAAAAGCGATAACCGTCGGGAGGCAAAACAACACGACCGAACGCCAAAATCTAGAAAAGCCAAATTTCATTATAAATCTAGCAATTCTTTAGCGCGTATTATTTCAGATGAAAGATTAACCTTACGAGAGCCGTCTACGTATCCATTACTTCGAAGAGTCTCAACGAAGCGTCTAAATTTATGTAAACCGGGATTTAAATTATCAAGGGCGAAAACCTCGGCATTCCCACACGTACATACCTCAGAGAGCATACCTGTTGATTCGGCTG
>JAGBTH010000094.1 GCA_017631385.1 Kiritimatiellia bacterium | reverse complement strand
TTACGGACAAGGTAAGGATCAACAGCTTTTGCATACGATAGGCTTAGGCGAGCGAAATTGTTTTAAGGATCGAAAGGAAAATTTAAAGCTTAAGATTTATGCGCTTAAAGAGTTTCTTAAAAGGGCGCGTCGTGATTATCCGAATGCTAAAACATTGCTCGCCGGATGGGACTTTTATTTTACCTGGTATCCAGAAGAAGTGCAAGAACTCATTAAAGAGCTTGATCCTAAGCGAGATATTATTTGGGATTATGAGGCTGATGCGACGCGGGATTATAGACCTGAAATGACAAAGTTTGGAGGGAATAACTTTACTAAGTGGGGCGTTGTAGGTAAATTTCCTTATACATATTCAATTTTTCTGGCGTACGAAAATGCGCTCGACATTCGTGCTAACTATCCGCTTATAGAAGAGCGGCAGAAAATCGTCCAAGACGATCCTATGTGTGCGGGCTATATTCTTTGGCCCGAGTCGAGTCATACTGATACGTTGGCTTTGAGGTTTTTTACTCAGAACGCATGGTCGGCCAAGCCAGTTTCATACGAACAGGTTCTCAATGAGTTTTGTAGAAGCCGCTATGGTAATGAGGCGTCTAAAATGAAGGCGATTTGGGAGAAGGTTGTTCCGTTATCTTATATGAGTGATTGGGGTAATAATTACAGTTATCTTTTTACCCGTAATTCGTTCGGCGAGAGGCAATATGCTCCGATAGCGAAGGAAGATGCTAAAAAGTGGCGCGAGAGATTATCGGAGGCGAAGAGCGTGTATGCAGCTTTAGCAGAATTGGATTGGCGGAGCGAGGCGATAAGGCGCGATACGATAGATTTGGCGAGAACCGTTTTAGATCGTCAGATGATAATCGAGGCGAATGATATACTTGAAAATATCTCGAAATGGCGTACCGGCGCTCAGAATGGCGACGAAATAATTAAAGCGGCCGAGCGGTTGGCGAATCTGGCCGATAGAATGGCCGATTTGCTCGAATTACATACCGATTATTCACTTTGGGAATCATACGAGCGATTAACTAAAGTAGAATGTGTTCCTAATCCGAATTTTCCTCAGGTTCTATTAGATAATGCTGCGAATTCTTATTGCCAAAGCCACCAATATGAGTTAGCCCGTTATTGGTACGCGCCCAGAGCTCATAAGTGGGCAGAGAAGATATCGTCGATTATTCGTTTCGGCGATCGCAAGGCGAGACTTGTACTTAACGATTCCAAAAAGGTTCATGCTGAACTTTTAAAGCGTCCGTTAAAATCGATGCGTCCGACAGCTAAGCGTACGAATGAAGAATTTATAAAGCTTATGAGTGAATTATCTCAAGAATCATGCGGCAGTCTATGATGTTTTGTAAGGTGAGATTTTAATAGGGTGCGATGGACAGTCCCCACGATTTTGCCAAAGGTGGAAAATGAGGCTGATGCGTGGCCAGCCACATGAGAGGAGTTTAGCCGATAGTTACCACCGCATTTTTAAAAATGTGAAGGTAGCGATCTTGTCGTATTGCAATAGTGAGTTTACATTCCTTCGTGAGCGTGGTGAACGAATGGAATAAGTTTATCATAAGGTTGACTATTTCTTTAAGAATAGGGTATACTCTTTTCGTTGTTGACGTGGGCCTGATTCTATAGGCTATAGGATAACGCCACCGACGGGAACGCTAAATGTTCAACCATTCGTAATCGTGACAAAGTGAATTGGATGCTAAAGAGACTATGAAAATGAAAACGTTATTGGCGATTGCCGCTACTGTTGTAATGTCGTCTCTGTTCGCGGCGCCTGTGGCGTGCGGACCTGTTGAGCTTTCGTGGGATTATCCGGGCGGCAATCTTAAGTTTCGCGGGTTTAAGGATGGCGTAGCTCAAATTGCGCCTGATTTGCGCGACACGAATTTCGCGTGGTTTTATTGGAATTTCGAGGCTGTCGCTACTAAGGCGGGTAAGGTTAAGTTCGCTTTCCCTATTGGTGCTTCGCGTCTTTCGGCGCAAGGTCCCGCCGTCAGCACGGACGGCGGAAAGTCGTGGAAGTGGCTCGGTAAGGCTAAGACTCATTTTAGAAAGGGCGCGAAAGATTGCGATTCGTTCGAGTGGGAATTTAAGAAAGCGGGCGAGAAGGTTCGCTTTGCTCAGGGTATTCCGTATCAGCGCTCTAACTTCGAGGCGTTTTATTCCGAGTACGCGTCGTCGTCGTACATGAAGCGCGGCGTTTTAACGAAAACGCGCAAGGGCGTTGATGTTCCGATGGTTATTATCGGCAAGGGACCCAAGAATGTTCTTATTACGGCGCGTCACCACAGCTGCGAGGCGAGCGCGAGTTTTGTGGTTGAGGGCTTTATGCGCGAGGCATTAAGCGAGTCTCCCGCAGGCAAGGAGTTTCGCGATAAATATACTCTTTACGTAATCCCGTTCGTGGATCTTGACGGTGTTGAGGCGGGCGATCAAGGTAAGAACCGCGCTCCTCACGATCATAACCGCGATTACGGGCTCGGCGAAAAGGCTCTTTATCCGGAGGTGAAAGCGATAATCAATCTCGATAAGGAGAAAAAGTTCTTTGTCGTTATGGATATGCATGCGCCTGCGGTCCGTGGCGATATTCATGAGGCGATTTATTTCGCAGGCCATAAGAGCCCGAGTAATGCCGCCAATTCCCATGAGTTTAAGGCGTGGCTGGATGAAGAGCGTCCCAATGCCACTGGGCGTATCAAGGTGCTCGGCAAGCCTAAGGCCGCAAAAGTTTCGGGCGATACCGGTATTCCCTGCGGTCATTATTTCTCTGTTCACGGCACTCAAGTAGCGTATAGCGCGACATTTGAATTCGCATATGCAAACAGCAATTACAATTATGACGATAAGGCGCTTTTGAAATACGGCGAGGGGATGTGCCGCGCATTCATGAAACTCGATATCTCCAAGAGCGCCGAGCCGCGCAAAGGATATGCGGAATTCGCGGCGTTTACGAAGAAGCTTTCAGCGGGTTTGTCTAAAGATATTGTTAAAAAGGCTACAGACGCGCTTTATAAAGGGGACCTCCCCCGCCATTATCTTATGGCGGCACATTTAGCGCGAGCAGGTGCATATTATAAGATGAAGAACTTTAATGAGGCGCTATCCGGCAATGAGATTGTGCTTAATTCGCCTTATGCAACACAGGCGCAGCGCAACAAGGCGGCTCATGGGATTTTGCAATCGCTCATTAACAACCCTAAAACAAAAGGTGAGACGGTTGATAAATGGCGCGAAAAGCTTTTAGCTGAGGGATATCATCTTTATGAGGTCTATGAGTGTTTGTATGCGTATTATTCTTCCGCCAAGCGTGATGACGATGCGGTTGCTATGGCCAAGATGCAGTTGCCGCTCGCTACGCAATTTAATACAGGTAGGGTAAGAAACCGTATAATGCGCTATGAGCTTAAATATGGCGATAAGGCTAAGGCGATAGAATACGCGAGAGCGACGGTAGCGTATTTGAAGCCTAAAATCTATCCTGTTGTTCCACCAGGAGTGTTCGGGCCTGATATGGTGATTGACTGCGTGACCGCGATGGCGCTTCTACCTGAAACGACGGTCGAGGAGATTGAGAAAATTGCCGAGCTTGGCCTTAATCATAAAATCTGTTATGATTATAAGCGTAAAAAGCTTAAGAAGCTCGTCGACGA
>JAGBTH010000093.1 GCA_017631385.1 Kiritimatiellia bacterium | reverse complement strand
GACATGATTTCTCTTGTCATTTTTTATGTTTGCAAGTGCTTTCATCAGCAAGAGTGTAGCAATGTGACAATAATACAGAATTTAAATAGCTTGGGGTGTTGTTGGTGAAAAGTGATAGAAAATGGAGTAAAGAGAGAGCTTTTGGATGTGTTTTTATAAAATGAGAATCTTGTGCGGAAAATTCTTGAATGGGTGCTTGGGAGTTTTTAATTGGTATTTTGAGTGTTGGGTGGGGTAGAAGGGGCTGATTTCGCGGCGAATTCTGCGTTGTTATGTAGTTTTTAAGGCGAAGGGCGGAAGGTTAGTCTCAACGACGTGATGAGCGAGCTTAAGCCGAGACTTATTAACGTAGTGATATAGTCAACGCGTGAGCTGCGCGTTGTACCAGGGTAGTGTAAAGAGGACGAGGGGGATTATCCCCATGGTGTGAAAAGTGAAGGAAAACGAGGGGCGGTTTTATTTTTGTCGTTGGTCGTAAGTTCGGATTTGAGAGAAAAGTTACCCCGTTGGCGGGTGATGGCGGCGGACGGGGGCTATCGGTTTTTTAGCTCAAAGGTGAATTGCGATAGTTAGGTGGGTGTGGTATACTATTCGTACTATGAAAAGAGTATTATTGTTTTTAATTACAAATATCGCGGTGATGATTATGCTTTCGATCATCGCCAATGTAGCTTGTGTATTCTTAGGGACTACTGTCGCTGAGTTAATAGGTCCTGAGTGGGCTCATTTAGCTATCTTTGCCTTCGTTTATGGTATGCTGGGAGCTGTTATCTCGCTATTGATTTCTAAGCCTATGGCTAAGTTCGCTTGTGGAGCGAGAGTTATTAGCGGTAATGAGGGTTCTGCGGAGCGTTGGCTCGTAGATACGGTAGAGGATCTTGCGCGCCGTGCTAATATTAAAACGCCTGAAGTCGCTATTTATCAGGGCGCGGCGAATGCTTTCGCGACGGGAGCCTTTAAGAATAGCGCTCTTGTAGCTGTTTCGACCGATATTATGGTCCAGATGACTAAAGAAGAATTACGCGCAGTGTTGGGTCATGAGATTAGTCATGTCGCTAATGGTGATATGGTTACGCTTACTCTCGTTCAGGGCGTTCTTAATGCATTCGTCATTTTCTTCTCGCGCATGCTCGCGCGTATTCTCTCGTCGAGCGGTGAGAATCGTCGCTCTTCAAGTGGAACATATTTCTTGTTAGTGATTGTATTGGATATTGCGCTCGGATTTTTAGCCTCTTTAATCGTCTTTGCGTATTCCCGTCGTCGCGAATATGCCGCCGACGCTGGCTCGGCTCAGCTTTTAGGTACTCCCTCTTCGATGATTGCCGCGCTTAAGCGTTTAGGGAATCTCGAGCCTGGCGTCTTGCCAGATTCATTAAAGGCTATGGGTATCGCTGAAGGTAAGCGCACATCGATTTTCTCGACCCATCCATCGCTGGATGATCGTATTAAAGCGCTTAGCAATCTTTATTAAGAATTAGTTAATTTTCATATTAAAAGATGAATTCCGAAATAATTGTAAAAATTCAGGGCGAAGTCGGTGCTTCGGCTCATCAGATTACTGCTGTCGAAAAACTCTTAGGCGAAGGTAATACAGTTCCATTTATCGCGCGTTATCGTAAAGAAATGCACGGCAACCTCGATGAAGTCGCCATCGGTAAAATTCAAGAGCGCTTAACGTATTATACCGAGCTTGAAGCGCGTAAGGAGACGATTCTTAAATCCATCGCCGATCAGGAAAAGCTTACTCCAGAGCTTGAGAAAAAGATTCGTGAATGTTACCAAAAGTCAGCTCTTGAAGATCTCTACCAGCCTTATAAGCCTAAACGCCGTACACGCGCCCAAGTCGCTAAAGAGAAGGGTTTTGGACCTCTTGCGGAATCAATTTGGAGCGGTGATGAGGCTGCGGCGCTCGCAGCTTCTGAAGAAGATCTTCAGTTCGCGCGCGACATTATCGCCGAGCGCGTAGCTGATATGGCCAATGTGCGCGGTTATATCCGTCAGCTTTTCGCGACTAAGTCGACCGTTAAGAGTGAAGTCGCCTCGCCTAAGCCGACCGAGCCTACTAAGTTTGAGCAGTATTACGAATTTTCGGAGGCGATTTCAACGATTCCTTCGCATCGCTATCTAGCCATTCGTCGCGGTCAAAAGGAGGGCGTACTTTGGGTTAAGCTTGAGCTTGATAAGGAGCTCGCGCTCGAGGGGATAATGGATTTAGTCTTAAAGGAGACGAGCGGGGTTTCGCCGCGTGGCGTTTGTGAGCGCCAGATTACGCTCGCTTCTGAAGATGCGTATAAGAGACTTTTGGCGCCGTCTTGTGAGGTTGATGTTACCGTTGATAAGAAGATGGAGGCTGATCGCGCGGCGGTTGAGGTATTCGCCGAGAATCTCCGTCATCTTCTTCTAGCAGCTCCCTTGGGCGAGAAGGCTGTTCTCGCGATTGACCCTGGTATCCGTACGGGCTGTAAAGTCGCGATGATGGATTCTACGGGTAAGTATCTCGGTAAGACCGTGATTTATCCCCAGCAGAATCCACAAGAAGCTGCTAAAGCGATTGCGATGATCGTTAATAAGTATCGCCCCGAAGCTGTCGCTATAGGTAATGGTACTGCCGGTCGCGAGACTGAGACATTCGTTCGTCAGACTTTAAAGAAGCTTCACGATCAGCATCCTGAAATCCCAACTCCCATGGTCGTAAGCGTCAGCGAGTCGGGCGCATCAGTTTATTCGGCGAGCGAAATAGCGCGTAAGGAGTTCCCCGATCTTGATCTTACTGTTAGAGGCGCGATTTCAATCGGTCGCAGACTCCAAGATCCTCTCGCCGAACTCGTAAAGATTGACCCTAAGGCGATTGGCGTAGGGCAGTATCAGCATGATGTCCACCAGCCGCTTTTAGGCTCGAAGCTTGATGAAGTCGTCGTTAGCT
>JAGBTH010000092.1 GCA_017631385.1 Kiritimatiellia bacterium | reverse complement strand
TTTTATTCTAGGGCATTTACGATTACTAATATAAAGATTCGTTATTTGATTTTTTCGCTTAGCGCGGCGCTTTTAGCGTTCGCTTCTGGCGCTCGAATAAGTTTAGGTTTGCTTTTACCAGTTTGTGGTTTAATTTTGCTTTTTGGGTTTAAGCGTCTTAGATGGAGCTTTTTATTTTTTGGTATAGGTGGTATTATCGGCCTCTTAACTGTTTACGGCGTTTTTTTATGTGATATTGATGCTTTACAAGGTCTTATAGCTGCTCAAAAATATCATACTTCTAGAGGTGGCTTTTCGCCTGTGTTAATTGTAGGTAGTTTAAGTCGTTTAGTAAGATGGTATTTACCGATTTTTATTATTGCTGGACTTGCGATTGTAGGAGGGGGATTTAAGAATTGTTTTAAAATGGCTTCTTTTGCAGTGCGTTCTAGCGTATTAGCGATGTTAGGTGGAGCGTTTTCTGTAATCCTACTTCAGTTATTCTCTCCTTGCCCTTATGATGATTACCAAGTGCCTCTTATGGGGCTTTTATGTGTCGCTAGCGTTATTGGTTTTAAGTATTCAGATGTTTCACTCTCGCCTGTAAAAGTAATTTGGCTTGTAATTGGCTTATCCTTTGCAGGCTCGTTCGGATCTCCTCTTTTAGAGGATTGGTCGAGCGATGGGCAAGATCGATTTTGGACTTTGAAAAAAGAAAAAAGTGAAATCGCTTTATTACGCGAGGTCGCTCGTGAGATTGAAAAACTTGATCCGGGAGGGAAGACACTTTTTACTCAAGATATTTATCTAGCCATTGAAACAGGGCGTAAAGTTCCTCAAGGGCTAGAGATGGGGCCATTTAGTATATTAAGTAATAGTCGTTGGCGCGATATGTTATTAACGACTAATTGTCCTGTTGCTGCGCTTTCGGGATATTCGTTCGCGATAGATCCTCCAGTATGCAACGAGCGAAATATTGAGGATCAAATTGAATTTTGGAATATTTTAAAATCTCGATATAATGTAGTTTCTCAAGTAAATCGCTTTGGTCAGAATTCTACAACTCTTCTTCTTTTAAAGCTCGCTGATAATATTGAGTTAAAGGAATCTCAAAAAAGATGACAGCTGACGAAATACGCGCGAGAATAATCGAGACGGTCTCTAAGAATGGAGGTCATTTAGCATCTTCTCTGGGGGCGGTCGAAATCGCGATGGCTCTAGCTGATGTCTTTGATCCTAAAGTAGATCGTGTAGTATGGGATGTCGGGCATCAGGCGTATGCTTGGAAAATACTTACAGGGCGAGATGAGACTTTTTCGTCTCTAAGATGTTTCGGGGGGATTTCGGGATTTCCAAATCCATCTGAATCGCTATGTGATGCTGCCGTCGCTGGGCACGCGGGAGTTGCGCTTTCTGTAGCCGAAGGTTATGCCGCGGCTCGCGATATTCGAGGTACGAGCGAAAATGTTATAGCAGTTGTTGGGGATGCTTCTATTGTAAATGGAACGAGTTTTGAGGCTCTTAATAATTGTGTTGCGGCAACTAATAAAGTGATTCTTATTCTTAATGATAATGGAATGAGTATCTCTAAACCGACGGGGAGTTTTGCGCGATTTTTAGGAAATTTGATTTCTGGCGTTAAATATAACCGTATGAAAGCCGCGGCAGAAAAAGCCGGTCATGCGATGAGGCTTACTTTTCTTAGGCGTGTTTATCATGATTTAGAAAGTCGTATAAAGTCTCTTTTTCTCGGTAATCGTTATTTCGAACAGTTTGGTCTTAGGTATATTGGACCAGTAGATGGCCATGATTTAAATACACTTAAATCCGCTTTTACAGTAGCGAAAGAGGATAAAAGAAGTGTTATAGTTCATGTAGTGACTAAAAAGGGTAAAGGATTTAAGTCAGCGGAGGATCATCCTACGTTTTGGCACGGTGTAGGGCCTTTTAATCCGTCTAAGCCATCGGAAATAGAGAATACGGTTAATCAGAATAGGTGTTCTTGGAGTGAGGTCTTTGGATCTGCGCTTTTGCGTCGCGCCGAAAAAGATAAAAGAATTATCGCTCTTACTGCGGGAATGGCCGATGGAACAGGTTTAACTGAATTTTCGAAGCGTTTCAAAAATAGATTTTTTGATGTAGGGATTGCTGAAGGACATCTTGTATCGTTCGCTGCAGGATTAGCTTCTGGTGGTATGAGACCAGTAGTAGCGATATATTCTACATTTTTGCAAAGAGCTATTGATCAGGTAATGCACGATGTTTCGATATCAAAGCTCCCGGTTATCTTTTGTGTTGATAGAGCTGGCGTTGTAGGAGCAGATGGAGTTACACATCAAGGGATTTACGATTTTTCAATGATGCGCTCAATCCCACATCTAGTTATTTGCCAGCCGCGTGATGCAGAAGATTTAGAAGCGCTTTTAGATGAGGCTGTTGAACGAGGAGGGCCTACATTAATACGTTATCCCAGAGGTGAAGCTCCTAAAAAAGTGGATGTTTCGCTTAAAAAAGATACGCCTCAATTTTGTATTGTAGCGACGGGAGATCAGTATCCTAAGGCCTGCATTTTAGGTGAGATGTTTTCGGCAGATGTAGTTTACGCCCGTTATTTAAAACCATTTGATGATAATAATATTAATGGTTATCGTTCAAAGGGCTTGAAGATTGTTACTATTGAAAATAGTTCAATCGTTGGCGGGTTGGGTGAAATGATAGGAGCTGATTTTAAATTTGGTTGGCCTGACGAGTTTATTCCTCATGGCGATATTTCTTCGTTGGAAAAGGCTTATGGGTTCGATGTTCTTTCAATAGCCGCTGAACTTGAGAAAGCAGGTTTTAAACGAAATGTAAAGGGAGATTTATAATGGCTAAGGTACATGGAGAACCTGGCGAGTGGGTTCGGGTAAAAGGCGTCATAATTGGTTTGTTGCCCGTTTTTATAGCGTTTTTTATAGCAGGGATTGCTGCTGCGACAGTGTTTTTTGATTGGTTTATTACAGGGATGACGATTCTTTTTGTATCGCTTGTTCTTGGTTGTATAGGGCTAATATCGGGCTTTAGACGGATAGAACGTCATTATATTGGAGCTAGAGGTGAGGAGCGTGTTTCGAATATTTTATCGGGCTTGTCTGAAAAATATCATATTTTTAATGATTTTTCTTCTGGGCGTCATCATATTGACCATGTTGTAATTGGGCCTGCTGGTGTGTATGTTGTTGAAACGAAATTTTGGAGAGGTCGCGTTACGATTGAAGACGGCCAAATATTGGTTAATGGGGTTAAGCCTTCGCGACCGCCTTTAAAGCAGGTGCAATGTCAAACTCAAGCCATTAAAAAGGAACTCGAAAATTTAGGATGGAAGGGTAGTGTCACTGCGCTTTTAGTTTTTGCTTCAGATTCCTTTGTGTCACATATAGCCGAACTTAATGGTGTTGTCGTTTTGAATTCTAGCGAAATTCATAAAAGTTTTGCAACTAATCGCATAGTTATTCAGCCAGAAGAATTAGATCGTCTTGTATGTCTTATGGAGAGTCGTATATGAAAAAAATAAATATAATAACCTGCTCAATATTGTCATTAGCTTTTAGTGTATCGTTTGGCGCTCAAGCATTAAAACCTAAAGCTCATTATGGTGAAGTAGGTCGTAGAGTCGCTGCGATGGTCGCCCGACATCACGTTCTAAATAAGCCTTTTAATGATGAAATTTCTCAAAAGGCTTGGACTAATCTTGTTACGTTTTATGATGTTGATCATTCAATTTTTTTGAAATCAGATCTTGAAGGTTTAGCATTACACGAGTTTACTATTGATGATGAAATAAAATCGGGAAACGTTGATTTTGGATATCAGATTCATGCTCTTTATTCGAAGCGTTTAGCCGAGAGGGTGGCTTTTGTGACGAATTTTATCGCAAATTCCAATTGGGATTTTTCGCAGCCAGAAGTTTATCGTTTGGATAGAAAAGATGCTCAATGGCCTAGCACGATTGAAGAAGCGCAAGAAATTTGGAGAAAGCGCATAAAAAATGAATATTTAGCAATGACTCTTGTAAGAGAGTTGGAGGCTGAAGAAAAATCGCTGAATAAAAAAGAAGAGAAGGAGTCCTCATCCGAAGAGAAGAAAAATCCAGATGATGATTTTAAGGAGCCTGAGTTAACTGTTGCTGAAACTCTCAAAAAGAAATATCTTCAGTATCATCGCGTTATGACAGAACCAGACGAAGAGAATATTCTTCAATATTATCTCTCGGCTGTTTGTAGAGCGTATGATCCGCATACTGATTATCTCTCTCCCATGAACGAAGAAGATTTTGAGATGGGTATGAATCTTAAGCTTTGTGGAGTCGGTGCGGTTTTACAAATGGATGATGGAGCTTTGAAAATTACAGAAGTAATGCCTGGCGGACCTATGGATGTTGATGGCAGGATTAAGAAAGGTGATAAAATCATTTCGGTAAAGCAGGAGAATGGTGATTGGGAAGACATCATGTGGCAGCCGATGAATAAGACCGTAAGGAAGATACGCGGTAAAAAGGGTACTCGCGTTTCACTTGAAATTATTCCCCGCAGCGATGTTTCTGGCGCAACGCGAAAAAAGATTGAATTGGTGCGTGATGAGATAAAGCTTGATGAGCAGGCAGCGACGGGACATGTAGAGCGCGTGTCAACAGCTATGGGAGATGTTAAATTAGGATATGTATATCTCCCGAGTTTTTATGGAACAATGGATAAGGATCCTAATGACGAAGGATATTTAAGTTGCGCTCTTGATGTGGCTAAATATTTGGCTGAATTTAATGCAGAGGAGGTTTCAGGCCTTATTCTTGATATGAGAGGTAATGGCGGTGGTAGCTTAAAAGAAGCTGTTATGCTTTCTTCTCTCTTTTCACCAGCTAATTCTGTCGTAATTATTAAAGATAAATCTCATACAATACCTCTTGATATACCGCGCGGTAATCCAATCGCGTTTAAAAAGCCGGTGGTAGTATTAATAGATCGAGCGAGTGCTTCAGCTGCCGAAATCGTCGCGGGCTTCCTTAAAGATTCGGGTCGAGCGATAGTTCTAGGTGATGTTCGTACTCACGGTAAGGGTACTGTTCAGTCTCTTATGGACTTAGTTCGTAAGGGCGATGCTGAGCAGTTTGGAGCTATTAAAGTAACTACAGCGAGGTTTTATCGCATTAATGGTGATTCAACTCAGGTTAAAGGTGTTGAGTCAGATATTCATCTTCCGTCGGTTTTAGATCATCTTGATATTGGTGAGGATAAATTACCTAATGCATTACCTTTTACAAAACTTAATTTAACTAACTACAGAAGAGTTTGGAATCTTAACGCCTATATCGATACGTTGCGCAAAAAGTCTGAATTACGTACCAACTCTGACGCTAAGTTTAAAAAGCATATTGCTGAAGTGAATGTCGCAGAAGAGATATTTAAACGTAAAGAAGTTTCGCTGGAGCGCGAAACTCGAAAGAAGATGATGAAGCGCGATCGTTCGATTAATAATGATAATAATGATGAAGAAGAAGCGTCGCCTCGTTCGAAACGAAAAGGTAAAGACAAGGATAAAGATGTTGTATTAAAAGAAGCATATAATGTTTTAACTGATCTTATTGAACTTACTCAAGGTAAGGAAATACCTGATCAAAATGTCAATTGGATGGATGTGTTACTTAATACATTATAAAAATCTTTTTATTGAGGTTGTAGCGATGAATATAGTCAGATTTACAAAGATGCACGGCGCGGGTAATGATTTCATTCTTATTGATGATCGTGACGATAAATTTCCAATCCATGATCATAGACGTATCGCTGCAATGGCAACACGACGTATAGGCATAGGTTGTGAAGGGGTAATCGTACTTCAAAAATCTTCTAAGTATGATTTTAAGATGCTCTTTTTTAATCCCGACGGTACTGAGGCTGATCTTTGCGGTAATGGAGCGCGTTGCATCGCTGCGTTTGCTAAAGAGATAGGTGCGGTAAATAAAAATACGATGTGTTTTGAGACCGCGGCAGGGCTAATAGAGGCTGAGGTTCTTAACGACAATTATGTAAAGATCGTTATGCCTAAGCCCAAGGATTTTTCAGATGATTATGTAGTAGTAGGAGTTCCTCATAAAATAGTTCTAGTTGAAAATTTAGCAGGTGTTGATGTAGAGAAAATTGGTCGTGAGATTAGAATGAGTG